>JAEXJU010000345.1 GCA_023448955.1 Bacteroidota bacterium | reverse complement strand
GCTGTATGATTACCCGCTCCAGGAAAATCCACGATGCGGCAATTCTTTTTGCACAAGCTAGATTAAGCCCAGTTCTTCTGGGACAGATTGCAGCGACTGCAGCGCACAAAAATGATGCAGAATATATCGCCAAAGTCAGAGAAGAATATACCAATCGCAGAAATCTTTTAGTAGATCTGCTGAACGAAATCCCGGGCGTTATTTGCCCGAAACCAAAAGGCGCATTTTACTGCGGTGTAGAACTTCCTGTAGATGATTCCGATAAATTTGCACAATGGCTTCTGGAAAGCTATTCCAATAATAACGAAACCGTGATGGTTGCGCCAATGGGCGGCTTTTACAGCAATCCTGAACTTGGTAAGAAACAGGTAAGAATTGCTTACGTTTTAAAACAGGAAGATCTCAGAAGAAGTGTGGAACTTCTGAAAGATGCGATAGAACAATACAGAACTGAATTTGGTCTGAATTAATCCTCATGACAGTTTAGTCAAAAATAACCACATAGAATCGTTTTGAAAATCTATTTAAAATTTAAAATTCTATGTGGTTTTATTTTTAAATTTATACCAATCATAAATTCAATAACATGAAATTACTAAAATCCGGCCTCATACTGCCTGTATTTGCCATTTTCCTTATCAGCTGCAAAACGGTAGCTCAGAATTCCAATATCAAATCTATTTCCTATACCAATACATACGGAAGAGGCGGAATGACATCTGTAACAGCTACTAAAGATTCTATTGAAACTACAGGAAGAGGTGGCCGCGTAACAGATTTTCCAAATTATTCCAAAAAAATAACTGTCGCTGACTGGAACACTCTCACTTCCGGTCTTGACCTGAAAATGCTCAGCCAGACAAAAAGCGGTGAAAGAAAAGGTGTGTATGACGGACACGATGAGATCTTTCGTATTGTAACAGCAAAGAAAGAATATGAAATTTTCAACGCTTCCGGAGACGCAAAGAATTACAAACAATTGGAAAAGCTTAAAACAAAATTGACCGCATTAACTGCAAAGTACAAATAAAAATGCAGGAAAACATTTCCCTAAAATCCTACAACACTTTTGGTGTTGATGTTCATTCTAAATATTTCGCCGAAATCCGTTCCGTTGAGGAATTAATTGAAACGCTCAGATTCTCAAACTCTCAAACTCTCCCACTCCTTTTTCTGGGTGGCGGAAGTAATATTCTGCTGACAAAAGATTTTGACGGGCTGGCAATTTTACTTAATCTGAAAGGCATAAGTGAAGAAATCATTAATGAAAATGAAGTTTTAGTAACAGCAAATGCTGGAGAAAACTGGCATCAATTTGTGATGTATTGTTTAGAGAGGAATTATGGCGGGCTGGAAAATCTTTCATTGATTCCCGGAAATGTCGGTACTTCTCCTATGCAGAATATCGGCGCTTATGGCACTGAGATCAAAGATGTTTTCGAGAGCTGCAAAGTACTTAATTTGCAAAACTTTGAAGTGGAAACTCTTAATTCTGAGCAATGCCGTTTCGGTTACAGAGATTCGATTTTCAAGCAGGAAGGGAAGGGTAAATTTGTGATCCTGGAAGTAACATTCCGACTGAGCCGAATCAACCATAAAATCGATGTAGAATATGGCGCAATTCAATCAGAATTGGAGAAAATGGGAATTATTAATCCTACTATTCAGGATGTTTCCAAAGCCGTCATCAGCATCAGACAAAGTAAATTACCAGATCCTAAAGCCATTGGCAATGCCGGAAGTTTTTTTAAAAACCCGACCATTCCTTTATCACAATATCAAGATTTGCAAAAACACTTCGAGAATATTCCTGGTTATCCGAACGGCGATTCCGTGAAAGTTCCTGCTGGCTGGCTCATAGAACAGGCTGGCTGGAAAGGCAAACAAATCGGAAATGTGGCTTCTCATCAGTTGCAGGCTTTGGTTATAATCAATGCAACCGGAACTGCGACTGGAAAAGAAATTTTTGATTTTTCCACGATGATTATTGATTCCGTGAAAGAAAAATTTGGCATCGAACTGGAGAGGGAAGTCAATATTGTGTAGAGATTAACTAAAATCCTTCTGAGTTTAAAAGCTATGACTCGGTAAACGAAAAGCATTAAAAATTAAAAAAACACAAATGAAAATAGCAGTTTTAGGTGCTGGAAATATGGGTTTATCTTTTTCAAGATCGTTTTTGAAATATGAATTGATAAAACCAAAAAACCTGCATCTCATCACCAGGAATCAAAATAAAACCGAAAAAATAAAATCAATTTTTCCAGATTCGGAAATTTCATCTTTTGATGAAGTGAAAGATTTGGAAGCAGACTTGATTATCATTGCCGTAAAACCTCAGGATTTTGCTTATGTAGCCCAAAATCTAACGTTTAAGATTTCTGAAAAATCCTTGGTTTTATCAATAATGGCAGGAATTTCTATTGAAAAAATTCAAACATTGCTCAATCACAAATTTGTTGTACGAGCAATGCCTAACTCTCCTACCCTTCTGGGAATGGGAATCACCGGTTACACCGCTGCAGAAGGTATTTCTTTCTCAGAATTGATGAATGTTGAGCGGTTGTTGAACTCAACAGGACGTTCGGTTTATCTTGAAGACGAAAGCCTTTTGGATGCTGTTACTGCACTGTCCGGAAGCGGTCCGGCTTACTTTTATTACATCATCGATGCAATGATAAAAGCTGGAACAGAAATGGGAATCGATGAAAATCTCTCGAAATTATTCGTCAAACAGACAATGCTGGGCGCGTATCATCTTATCAACAATTCTGATAAATCTTTGGAAGAATTGATAAAAGATGTCGCTTCAAAGGGCGGAACAACGGAAGCTGCTCTGAAGACTTTTGAAGAGAATCAATTGAAATCAATTTTGAAAAACGGAATTTTAGCAGCGGAAAACAGAGCGAAGGAACTAAATTCATAACAATGTACAATCAACAAGATTTTTATATTTCTACCAATAAATCAAAAATGGATATAGAAACCATTCACAGGTATTTATCCGAAGAATCGTATTGGGCAAAGGGAATTTCAAAAGAAATAGTTGAAAAATCTGTTGCCAATTCGTTTTGTTTTGGTGTATTTTATCACGACATACAAATCGGGTTTGCAAAGGTTATTACAGATTTCACGACGATTGCTTACCTGGGCGATGTCTTTATCCTGGATAAATTTCGTGGTCTTGGTCTTTCAAAATTACTGATGGAAACCATTATGCATCATCCCGAATTACAAGGTTTGAGAAGATGGATTCTTTTAACAGCAGATGCACACGAACTTTACAGGAAATTCGGATGGAATAAAATTAATGATCCTGACAGATGGATGGAAGTTCACACTAAAAATCCCTATCAATAATTGTACTGTTCAGCCATTTGTAAATTCCGAATCCGATGGCAACACCAATTGTATTCAGAATGATATCATCAATATCAAAAACACCTAATCTGGTGAAATACTGAAAACTTTCTATTATAATAATGACAGAAATAAAATTGATTATCAGTTTTCTGAAATGTTTCAAATCAGGAATTACGATTCCTAAGAATCCAAACGGAATAAACATTATAATATTTCCAAAAACATTAATAACAATAGTTTTCCACTGAATCGTTTCTTTGATGAAACCTGCTGTAGAAACCATCGGAACTAAGCGTACAATATTAAAATCATAAGGTGATCTGCCAAATCCGAAAAACATCAGATAAAGCATTAACAAGATATAAAAAGGAATCAAAACCTTATAAAATTTACAGAAAAGCAGCCAGCAATTTTCCTTACTCAAAATAAAATCATTAGAAAAACTGGCACAAAGATAGCTTGATAATCTGTATATAATTTCTTATATTCGTTTTGAGATAACATTCAATGATGATTTACGATTTAGAGAAGGAAAACAAGGAAATCCTCGCCAGATATAAAGACCTAATTACCAATACTTATCGGACGCTTGATGAGGAACAGAACAAACTCATCCGAAAGGCGTTTGACATTGCTCTGGATGCGCATAAAGACCAGCGCAGGAAAACAGGTGAACCATATATCTATCACCCGATAGAAGTCGCCAAAATAGTTGCCAATGAAATTGGTTTGGGTGCTACCAGTATTGCGTGCGCTTTGTTACACGATGTAATAGAGGATTCTGAATATACTTACGAAGACCTCAAAAAGATTTTCGGGAAAAATATTGCTGATATTGTAAACGGACTAACTAAGATTTCCGTGATGAACCAGCAAAATATTTCGGTTCAGTCAGAAAATTACCGAAAATTATTACTAACGCTTTCCGAAGATTTCCGTGTGATTCTTATCAAGATTGCTGACCGTCTTCACAATATGAGAACGCTGGAAAGTATGCATCCCGTGAAGCAGAAAAAAATCGCGGCTGAGACAGCATACATCTACGCACCTCTGGCTCACAGGTTTGGCTTATATTCCATCAAATCTGAATTAGAAGATCTTTCCCTGAAATATAATAATCCCGATGTTTATAATGAGATCCTGAACAAATTGGAAGTGGCAAAAGAAGGCCGCGAAAAATATGTAGAGGAATTCAAAAAAGAAGTTTCTGAGCAACTCAAAGAGGAAAACCTGAATTTCACCATCAAAGGACGGGCAAAAGCCATCAGCTCCATCTACAGAAAAATGCTGAAGCAGAACGTGACCTTCGAGGAAGTTTATGATAACTATGCGATCAGGATCATTTATAAATCTGACCCAAAGAACGAAAAATTCCTTGCCTGGAAAATTTACTCTATTGTAACGGATCTTTACCAAAGTAATCCTTCCCGAATGCGTGACTGGATTTCACAGCCGAGATCTACAGGTTACGAAAGTTTACATCTTACCGTGATGGGTCCGGACAAAAAATGGATTGAGGTACAGATCCGTTCCGAGAGAATGGATGACATTGCAGAGAAAGGCGTTGCTGCACACTATAAATACAAAGAAGGCTACGAAAAAACAGTGATGACCAGCGATTTGAAAGCTGGGTTTCTGAGATCCGTGAGGTTTTGGAACAGCAGCAGAATCTTTCTACATCGGAACTTCTTGACAACATCAAGCTCAATCTTTATTCAAAAGAGGTATTTGTTTTTACGCCAAAAGGTGAGATCAAAATTCTGCCAACCGGCGCTACAGCTTTGGATTTTGCTTTTTCGGTTCACACAGATCTGGGAATGAAATGTCTGGGCGCAAAAATCAACGGAAAACTAGTTCCGATCAGTTATGTGCTTCAGAATGGTGACCAGATAGATATTCTTTCATCACAAAATCAGAAACCGAAAGCCGACTGGCTGGAGTTTGTAGTCACTTCCAAAGCGAAGTCAAAAATTAAAAACATCCTTAATTCTGAAAAAAATCAGAATACTGCCGAAGGAAAGGAAATTCTTCAGAGAAAAATGCGTCACGCCAAGCTGAATTTCAGTGAGGAAGAAGTGAACGGACTGCAAAAATTCCTCAACCTGAAAACATCTCAGGATCTGTTCCTTGGTTTTCAGAACGGCACATTTGACATCGGCGATATCAAAAGATATTCTGACAAAAAAGGTATTCTCAGTAACATCCTGAACCGTTTCCGAAAATCTTCCAATAAAGAAGAATATGTAGAAAAAGTAGACTCAAATCTGGATATGATTGTCTTCGGCAAGGATGAAGAGAAACTCAACTACACTTTTGCCAAATGCTGTACGGTGATTCCCGGTGATAAGATTTTCGGGTTTATTACCATTTCAGATGGAATCAAAGTTCATAATGACAATTGTCCTAATGCGATTAATCTTAGACCCAACTATGACTATCGCGAGTTGCAGGCAAAATGGGAGAATGCGGAAAGCTTCAAGAACAGAATCAAGATCGAAATTGAAGGCCTAGACAGAATGGGAATGATTAATGACATTACCGCTGTTATCAGTAATAATATGAGTATGGATATGAAAAGTATGAGCATTGCTTCCAATGATGGTATATTCACAGGTAATATCAATCTGGAAGTCAAGAATAAGAGTCAGCTGGAAGAAACCTTTAAACAATTGAAAGCGATCAATGGCGTGTCTAAAGTTAAACGGGTTTAGATGGAATTATCAAAATACTTTCAGAAATTTTTCCATAGCAGCAAGACTTCCGGAATCCTTCTTATTCTGTGCGTTTTTATATCATTGATTATTGCCAACACTTCTTCAGCCGAAGGTTTCCAGAATTTTTTGGACACCAAAATCGGGACGGAGATTTTTCATCTGAATTATTCTTTGTCAGTGTGGATTAATGATGGATTAATGGCGGTTTTCTTCCTGTTAGTAGGACTGGAAATCAAACGGGAATTGGTAGAAGGCGAATTATCCGACATCAAAAAAGCAAGCCTTCCCATTTTTGCAGCGATTGGCGGAATGCTGATTCCTGCGCTGATTTTTATAGCTTTCAATCACAGTACAGATTATAAAAACGGCTGGGCTATTCCAATGGCGACTGATATTGCTTTTTCATTGGCTATCATTTCTTTGCTGGGCAAAAGTGTTCCCAATTCCTTAAAAATATTTCTTAGCGCATTGGCGATTGTAGATGATCTGGGCGCTATCATTGTGATCGCATTATTTTACACGGATTCTATTGATTGGCTCTCACTCGGGATTTGTGGCGGAATCACACTTTTACTGGTAATTCTCAATAAATTAAAGGTAACAAGAATTATTTTCTATTTGATTCCGGGATTATTTCTATGGTATTTTATGCATCATTCCGGCATCCACGCAACTATTGCCGGTGTAATACTGGCGTTTACGATTCCGACAAATGTTTCTGATACTGAGATTTCGCCATTGGAAAAATTGGAAGAACAGCTTCACATTCCCGTAAGCTTTTTCATAATGCCGATTTTTGCGTTTGCCAATACCAATATAACTTTTCAAGCTGAAGTTTTGGATCATTTTGTAAGTCCGCTGAGTTTGGGAATTATTTTCGGATTGTTTGCCGGAAAAGTATTGGGAATCAATCTTTTTTCATTTTTAGCAATTAGATTTAAGCTTGGCGAATTACCTGCTTTTTCAGCCTGGAAAGAAATGATCGGCGTCGGTTTTTTGGCGGGAATTGGGTTTACGATGTCCATTTTTGTATCGCTTCTGGCATTTCCGGGAAATATAGAAAATCAGGATATTTCTAAGATCAGCATTTTGTTTGCTTCGGTTCTTTCCGGATTTGTAGGATTCATCATTCTAAAAACTAAAAAGAAAAGTTCTTTGCGCGTTTAAATTTAATTACAAATAATTTTATAGCAATTACAGGAACGTCTATTTTTACAATAACCCCTTCGACAAGCTCAGGGTGGTGACATCACTAATACTAATCGTGATATTTTAGCGTTGTAAGGCTGAGCCTGTCGAAGTCATATTCAGTAATTTGGGATAAATCAATAAATAAAATTTAAACAATTTCTAAGCTTCTATTGCGCCTGAAGTCATTTCTTCACGAATCAGTTTTTCCAGTTTGACTTTTTTAATAGCCAGATTCAGCTCGTTACCCATCAGTACAAGAAAAACATTAACATTGACCCAAACCATAACCAAAATAATGGAGCCAATGGAACCGTATAGTACATTATATCTTGCAATATTCGCAACGTAAATGGCAAAGAAATAAGTCAGTATTACAAATAGAACGGTAGTCAGAACTGCGCCCGGAAAAGCTTCTCTCAACCTTGTGATTTTGATACAGCCTATCCAGTAAAACAAAGTGAGAAGGATAAAATAGAATAAAGGAAATGATATAAATCCGATGATCTTGGTTAGGTTTTTTGTAAACCAGGAAATATCGTAAGCCGGTGTAAATAGTTTGAGTACAACCTCACTGTAATAAATTCCAAAAATTGATAAACAGACAAGACTCAGGAAACAAATCGTAATAAGCATAGCCAGCAGATATTCTTTTACAAAAGTCCGCTGAAGTTCTGTATTCCTGTTAAATCCATTTATAAGCGAAAAACAGCCATTGGTCGCAAATATGAACGATAAAAGAATCGTAAAATTACTTATGGATTTCATATTTGGAATCAGGCTGGACTGGATGTACCCCGTTACATCACTTTGCATATGTGATGGAAATACTTTCGGCATCAGCACTTCAAATATATAAAACTGAAGTTTGTCATAGTGCGGCATAAACGGCAAAACCGAAAGGAAGAAAAGAATCATCGGAAATAAACTGAGAAAAAAACTCCACGAGATACTTGCAGCCTGCCTTCCCAAAGGATTCTTGAAAATGGCATCCAGATAGATGGATAGCATTTTCCATAAAGATATACCCAAAACCGGAATGTGTATCCCGTCAAAAAACTTTTGGATTCTTGAAAAAAAGCGCTGTATCTTTTTTGCCATTCTTTATCTTTGCTTTACAAATATACTAAATGCGTATCAATTTGATCTGCATCGGAAAAACTGACGATAAGGAAATTGTTTCTCTGATGAAATATTATCTTCCAAGAATACCGAAACACTGGAATTTTGAACTAATGGAACTTCCGGATGTTAAGAATGCCAAAAACTTAACTCCTGACCAGCTAAAGAAAGAAGAAGCGAAACTTTTCGAAAACAATATCGATGCTTCTGATCTTGTTATTATTCTGGATGAAAAAGGCAAACAGTTTACAAGCCGTGAATTTTCGGAAAAAATAGATTTCTGGATGGGAAATTCTGTAAAAAAAATTCATTTTCTGGTAGGCGGCGCTTATGGTTTTTCGGAGGAAATCTACAGCAGAGCCAACGAAAAAATCTCTCTGTCCAAAATGACTTTTACGCATCAGATGATCCGTCTGTTTTTTGTGGAACAAATCTACAGGGCTGCTACTATTCTCCAAGGCAAGCCCTATCATAACGATTAGAAAGCAACGTCGGAATTTATTCTATTCAGTTTAGTTATTAAAAGTTTCCGAATTGCCAAATAGCCCCGATAGAAACGGTATCCTTTTTTGAGTGAAGGCGGCGAGCGAAGCGATGCCGCCTGAACGAAAAAAAGATATAGTGGATAGCGGGATAAAGCTCCTAAAGAAAATTAATTCTTTGCTAAAACTTTCTTTGTAAGTGTGGCTAAGAAACCTCCTAATAAAAATCCTACGCCTGCACCAAACGCAACATCCAACGGAAAATGGACACCAAGATATATCCTGCTGTATGAGACTAATATAGCCCAAAAGAAGAGAATGTATGGTAAAAACTGATATTTTTTTCCAATAAGCATAGATAAAAAACTGACCAGAAAAAATGAATTGGATGCGTGTGAAGAATAAAATCCGAACTGTCCTCCGCAAGTTACAAGACGCATATTAGACATCAAAGCTTCGGTATGACAAGGCCGTAATCTGGCAACTCCGATTTTGAAAATTCCAGCCAGCTGATCAGAAATTGTGATCCCGATAGCCAAAAATATAAGTATGAATATAAATTTTTTAAGAGGAAAACTCTTGAAAAGATAGTAAGCGAGGATAATGTAAAATGGCACCCAGAACCATTTCCCCGTAATCATCATCCAGAAAGGATCAAATGACGAATTGCCAAGCCCATTCAGGAACAATAGTAACTGCTGATCTTTCTCTATTAACCAGTTCATAGGTTATCTGCTAACAGGACCTTGGTGAGTGTCGTCCTCGGAAAGATCAATTTTTGGAGTCTGCTGTGCAAGTTCTTCCTGCGTATTTTTTTCTGCCAAAGGATTATATTCCTGTGCAGACTGTTTTACTTTTTCAATTTCTCTTTTGATTTCGGAGACCGGATTATCCGCTTCTTTCATTATCTCGGTTTTAATGTCTTCTACAGCGCCTTTCATTTTTCGCACGCCTTGTCCCAGGCCTCTTGCAATCTCGGGCAGTTTATCCGGGCCAAATAAAACAACGATTGCCAAGGCAATCAGCAGCATTTCTCCTAAGCTCAATTCCATAGTACAAAATTAATAAACATATACTTAACTAATACAGACGTAATGATAATTTTTTCATAAAAGTCAATTTGTAGTCCAAATGACTAAATCACTGTAAATAAATTAAATAATTAAACTATGATTTTTTCTTTGTAAAGGTATTATAAACAAAATACATTCCTAAAAGGAAAAGAAGAAATGCTAAAAAGAACGGCGCGCCAGGAAACAGAAAAGGTGCATTTTTATGGGTAAAATAGTAGAAAAGCTGTGTCATAAGTGGCGGACCAATTATAGATGTGGCACTCATAAGACTCGTAAGTGCACCCTGCAACTCACCTTGCTCATTGGACGGAATATTTTTAGTAATAATGGATTGCAAAGCCGGCCCGCAAATACCACCAAGACAATAAGGTATAGTAAAGGCAAGCATCATCCAGCCCTCCGATGCAAAAGCATACAGTAACATCCCTATCGCATAGAGCAATAATCCATAGAAAACACTTTTCTGGTCGCCTAGCTTTGGATTGATCCACCGAATCAACAATCCCTGAACGAGACCCACCATCAGCCCAACAACGCCTAAAGAAATCCCGATCATCCTTTCGTCCCAGTCGAAGCGATACATCGTATAAAAACTCCAGTTGCTTTGTACAGCGTGACCACCGATATAAATCAGAATCAGAGCGGTAGTAAGTCCAGATATTTCCGGATGTTTTTTCAGAAATTTGAATGAACCAACAGGATTTGCTCTTTTCCAATCCAGTTCCCGTCTGTTTTCTTTTGGTAAACTTTCCGGCAAAATAAAGTAGCCATAAACAAAATTGATGAGGCAAAGAGCAGCAGCTGCATAAAAAGGAACCCTGGACCCATAATGACCTAAAACACCACCAAGCACAGGACCAATGATAAATCCAATCCCAAATGCTGCGCCTATCAACCCGAAGTTCTTGGCGCGGTCTTCATCTGTAGATATATCTGCAATATAGGCACTTGCTGTTGTTACGCTTGCTCCTGTTATTCCGGCAATAATTCTGCCGACAAACAGCCACCAGATTGTTGGTGATAAAGCAAGAAAAATATAGTCAATTGAAAATCCGAAAAGAGATAATAGAATAATGGGTCTCCTTCCATATTTATCACTAAGATTACCAACAAGCGGTGAAAAAACAAACTGAATGAACGCATAGGCAAAACTAAGCCAGCCTCCATATTTTGCTGCCTCACTGACATCTGCCTGAATAAGTTCCTCTATTAATTTAGGAACTACAGGAATAATAATTCCCCAGCCCGTAATATCGATCAGTAATGTGATAAAAATGAAGCCGATGGCTGCCGATTTCTGATTCTGTCTCATATATTGCGAAGATATGAATTTTTTGATTCGAGAATATCTGAACTGAAAATTTGGCTAAAATCAATTGCTTAATATTCCAAATAAAAAAAAGCTCCCAATAAAAATTGAGAGCTTAATAAGTTATATTGAAAATGAATTACTTTACCAATTCAGCATTATCAATCGAAGATTTGCCTGTTACTTTATCTTCTTTTTTCTTTCCTCTAAGGAAGTCATAAGCCGTAGCCGATGCAATGAAAATTGATGAGTAAGTACCAAATCCGATACCGATCAATAAGCAGAACATAAATCCTCTAAGGTTATCTCCACCAAAAATGAAAATAGCAAGGATTACCAAGATCGTAGTAAACGATGTGTTGAATGTTCTACCAATGGTGCTGGAGATGGAATCATCAAATAATCCAGCCAATGTAAGCGCTTTTTTCTCGCGAAGATATTCCCTGATTCTATCGAAGATAATTACAGTATCGTTAATTGAATAACCGATTACGGTAAGAATCGCCGCAATGAAATCCTGGTTGATCTCCATATTAAAAGGCATGATCTTGTAGAACAATGAATAGATCCCCAAAATAACAACCGTATCGTGGAAGAGACCAGCAACCGCTCCAAGAGAAAACTGCCATTTGTCGAACCTAACCAAAATATAGATAAAAATACCTAATAATGAAGCCGCAACCGCAAGCATACCGTGTGTTGTAATATCATCTGCAACAGTTGGTCCCACTTTAGTCGAAGAAACAATTCCTGCATGACCTTTGTCTGCAGCTTTGAAATCTGCAAGGCTCATATTGGCAGGCAAATCCTGCTTCAGACCGTCATAGATTTTTTGTTCTACAGTCTGGTCAGCAGCCAGAGATTCATCATCAATTAAATAATCGGTAGTTATTTTTAGCTGAGAACTATTACCAAACGTTTTAACTTCTACAGATTCATTTTTGCCATCTGCTGTTTTCATCAGCTTAGCAATATTTCCTTCGATTTTCTCTGCATCTACCGGTTTTTCGAATCTAACTACAAAGTTACGTCCGCCAGTAAAGTCGATACCGTATTTGAAGCCGTTGAAAGCAATCGAACCAATTGAAATCACCATAAGGATTCCGGAAACGATGTAAGCATATTTTCTTTTCCCTATAAAATCGATCCAAGTGTTTCTGAATAAATTTTTAGTTGGCGCAGTCCATACAGAAAGTGATTTTCCTTTTTCTAATCTATTGAAGATCATCACTCTCGAAAGAAGAACTGATGTAAATAAAGTCATTACAAGACCAATCATCAATGTCACTGCAAAACCTTTGATAGGTCCTGTTCCGAAAACATAAAGGATTAGTGCCGTAATGAAAGTTGTAGCGTGACCATCAATAATCGCTGATATAGCGTGTTTGAAACCATCTTTGTAGGCTTCAATAATAGTTTTTCCTCGGAATAACTCTTCTTTCGTTCGTTCATAGATGATAACGTTCGCATCCACAGCCATTGCCATTGATAATACAATACCAGCAATCCCCGGAAGTGTGAGTGTAGCATCTACAGAATCCATAATTCCGAAAATGTAGAAGAGGTTTATGACCATTGCGATAACTGCATAAACTCCCGCTCCTCCATAATAAAAAATAATATAAACAATGATTACTGCAAAAGCGATAAGGAAAGACATCACCCCATCATTGATAGATTCTGCTCCCAAAGAAGGACCTACAACATCAGCCTGAACAATCTTCGCACCAGCTGGAAGCTTACCTGCACCAAGTACATCGACAAGATCTTTAGCTTCTACCTGGGTAAAATTTCCTGAGATTTGCGTTCTTCCGTTCGGAATAACATCATTTACCATAGGTGCAGTGTACACTCTGTTATCTAATGTAACGGCCACCACTTTACCTTTATTTTTCTCTGTCATTCCTCTCCAGTCACGGGCACCGTTGGAATCCATTTGCATGTCTACAACGATACGGCCTAACTGATCATAATTGATATTAGCAGATTCTACAGCGCCATCTACAGGTGCTTTTTGGCTGATATTCCCACGAATCGCATATAATACAAGACTGTTAGAGGTATTAGTTTCAGGCTTGTAGCCCCACATAAACTGTGTGTACTTCATATTAACCGGACGGGATTTTACAGCAATTGCACTGTTCAGAATTTTATTAACTACTGCTGTGTCAGCAAGCTTTACATTAGCGATTGCATTTCCAGGTGTAGTACCAACCTGAAGAAGGTTGATGAAATTAGTAGTTTTTGGAACACCAATAGAATCTCCTTTTGTTTTTACCAGTTGGCTAAGTTCTGAAAGGTAAGGAAAAACTTCCTGTCCCATCTGCACTTCCCAAAACTGAAGCTTTGCGGAAGTCGCCAACATTTTCTTAACTCTGTCGATATCTTTGATACCAGGCATCTCTACAAGAATTCTTCCTGTACCCGGAACTCTCTGAACGTTCGGCTGGGTAACACCCATTTTATCAATACGTGTTCTCAGAACCTCATAAGCCGTTCCCACAGATGCATCGATTTTTCTTCTGATGATATTCTTCACCTGGTCATCCGGCGTGTTGAATTTAATCTCAGAAAGATTGGTATTCCCGAATATCTCAGGGTCTGCAAGCTTCAGATTTGTACCCTTTTCTTTATTAACAATTTCGAACTGGTTGAAGAAATCCTCAATGTATTGCTTACTTGAGCTTTTCTGCGCCTGATCTGTTCTGTTAAGTGCTTCTATCAAAACAGGGTTTGTAGAATAATTACTAAGATCATTTACCAAATCTCTCTGGTTGATCTCTAATAATACGTTGATACCACCTTTAAGGTCAAGACCAAGCTTCATCTCTTTTTGCTTTGCAGAAGCATAATCCAGCTTTGTGAACCCAAGATTAAGCGTGTCTTTAGAAAGCCTGTCAATTTCAGCCTGATATTTAATCTGATTTTCTCCGGCGATGGCTCTAGCTTCTTTTTCTATTTTATTGGCATAGAAAGAAGGCAGAAGCTCATTGAGACAAATCAGCCCAAGAACGATGGCAACCAGTGTAACGAGTCCTTTTCCTTGCATTTTCTTACGATATATATAATTTTAGTCGGCAAATATAATGATTTCTAGTGGAAATAAGAATTTGAAAATGATAAATATATGTCTGTTTAATTTTTATAATCCTGCGAATCATTTTTTTTAAATTAAATAACTAAAAAACTATACAGACTTGTCAAATAAATAATTCTTTTATAATGGAGGCATATTATTTGGTTTACATATAATCAATTATAAAATAAACAGTTATGAGAAAATATTTACTATGGTTTGGTTTTACAACAGGCTGCTTTTCTGCCCAGACCATTGCATTGGATAATTTTGTGTCCGGTATCTCTAATCCTGTGGAGATCATTGCCTCTCCAACCAATGACAACCGGCTTTTTGTAGTTCAGCAATCCGGAACAATCAAAATTGTTAATGCAAACGGAACGATTGCGCCGGATAATTTCCTCAACATCTCCAGCCTGATTACTTTCGGAGGAGAAAGAGGATTGCTGGGTTTGGCATTTCATCCGCAATTTGCCACCAACCGTTATTTCTTTGTGTATTACAATAATCTTCAGGGTTCCGTCAGAGTTTCCAGATTCACTGCCAATTCTGCAAATCCTAATACCGCAGATATTTCATCAGAAAAAATTCTTTTAACCATTCCAAAACCTTTTAGTAATCATAATGGCGGAAGCATCCACTTCGGGGCAGATGGTTATCTCTGGATCTCCACAGGAGATGGCGGAAGTGGCGGCGATCCTAATAACAATTCTCAAAATAAAAATTCACTTCTTGGTAAAATTCTCAGAATTGATGTTAATTCTGATAATGCTTATAATATTCCTGCCGATAATCCTTTTGTGGGAACGGATGGCGCAGATGAAATCTGGGCGTATGGACTTAGAAACGGATGGAAATTCTCGTTTGACAAAACCACAAATAACGTCTGGATCGCTGATGTGGGACAGGAAATACTGGAAGAAATCAACAGAGTTCCGGCCACTTCTGCGGGTGTCAATTACGGATGGCGATGCTATGAAGGCAATAATCCTTATAACACGGCCAACTGTGCAAGTGCTGCCACGACGACTTTCCCTGTAGCACAATATGACCATTCCGCCAACAAATGCTCTATTACAGGCGGCTATGTTTACAGAGGAAATTTATATCCTGACCTGATCGGTAAATATATTTTTGGCGACTTTTGCTCTGGTCAGATAGGAATTCTTGACAATAACAATACGATCACCTGGACCTCGGCTTTCACAGGAAATAATTTTACAACCTTTGGTGAAGATAATCAGAAACAACTTTATGTAGCTGCAACCAATGGAAGCATTTACAAAATCAGAAGTAATAATCTTGGTATTTCGGACATTGCTAAAAACAGAATTGTAATCACCCCGATTCCGGCTAAGGATGTTATTTACCTTCAAAACATTGCAGAAAAAAATATCAATGCAGAAATTCTGGATCAATCCGGAAGAGTGATTCTTGAAGCTAAAGTTACTGAAAACGATAAAAGTATTAATGTTTCAGCCTTAAGTCCCGGCGAATATATTTTGGTTCTAAAGAAAGATGATGTGAGATTTGTGTCGCAAAAAATTATCAAGGACTGATACGATAAAAAGTTTCGTTCCTACGGAGCTTCATCGTATTCTCATAAAACTTTATCTTGAGAATTAAAACAAAATAGGCTGTCTCGCTTTTGAGACAGCCTATTTTTAAATATTTATAACAAAAAGCTTATTTACTCCAGCTAATTCTTGTAGTCTTAACTTCACTTGAATTGGTTCCGATCATAATATCGAAATCACCGGCTTCCCAGTCATATTTCAATTCATTATTATAAAATTTCAGATCCTCCGGTGATATGCTGAATGTTACTTTTTTGCTTTCACCTGCTTTCAGATAAATCTTTTGGAAACCTTTCAATTCTTTCACAGGTCTTGTATTGCTTCCAACCAAATCCCTGATATACAACTGAACCACTTCTGCTCCATCGTATTTCCCATTGTTTGTGAGGGTAACAGAGGCTTCAATGGTGGTATTCCCGGTCGGTTTTGCATTACTAACTGAAACATCAGAATAGCCAAAACTAGTGTAACTCAACCCATAACCGAATGGATAAAGTGGTGTATTACATTCATCCAGATAATTGGAGCGAAATTTCTCAAAGTTACATTTATCCGTATTTCCAGCGCTTAAAGGTCGTCCTGTATTTTTCGCATTGTAATAAATCGGAACCTGACCTACACTTCTTGGGAACGTCATCGGAAGTTTTCCGGAAGGATTCACTTTTCCATAAAGCACATCTGAAATAGCATAACCAGCCATACTTCCCGGAAACCAAACATTCAAAATAGCATCTGCCAATTCCTTTTCCTCATTCAAAACCAGAGCACGACCTGTAAAGAGAACCAAAACAATCGGCTTACCTGTTTTTTTCAGTTCTCTTAATAGCTCTCTTTGCGTTTCCGGAATGGTAATATCCGTTCTGGAGCTGGATTCACCGCTCATTTCGGCGCTTTCTCCAATTGCCAGAACAATGACATCAGCTTTTCCGGCAACTTCTAATGCTTCTTTTCTGATCTGATTGGCAGGACGGCTGTCCCTGTCAGTAGTTTTGTTAAACATAGCCGCCCGTTTTTCCATCTCTTCAGACTCATAAACGTTGCTGCCTTTTGCATAAATAAAGTTAACATCTTTACCTACAGTTTCTTTTAAGCCTCTCAACAATGAAATAGAATTGGCATGTTTAGCAGCCACACTCCAAGTTCCGGTCATATTCATGGCATTATCTGCCAATGGACCTATCACCGCAACAGTTCCGGATTTTTTGAGCGGAAGAATCTGTTTGTCATTTTTCATCAGCACCATTGAGTTGGAAGCAATCGTTTTGGCTGCTTCCAAATGTTTCGGGCTGAAAACTTCTTTCTGAGATCTTTTAGAATCTGTATATTTATAAGGATCATCAAAAAGTCCCAGATCATATTTTGCTTCCAGGATTCTTCTGGCGGCATCATTAATTGTCTGTTCTTTAACTTTCCCTTCGGAAATGGATTGTTTTAATGTTTTAAGAAAACCCTCGCCCACCATATCCATATCGATTCCGGCGTTCATGGCTAATGCAGAAACCTGTTGCAGATCTCCCATTCCGTGGTCGATCATTTCATTGATTCCTGTGTAATCTGTCACCACAAAACCTTTGAAGTTCCATTGTTTTCTCAAAACATCAGTCATAAGCCATCTGTTTCCTGTTGCAGGAATTCCGTCCACTTCATTGAAAGAAGCCATTACGGAACCAGCACCGGCTTCTACAGC
>JAEXJU010000303.1 GCA_023448955.1 Bacteroidota bacterium | reverse complement strand
ACCGTAGTTGCTGCTACAGCATCCGGCGGAGAAACGATTCCGCCCAAAAGAAAGCCTAAAGCTAATGTAAATCCGGGAATCAGAGCCTGTGATAGATAAGCCACTATTAAAGATGTGGCAAATACCAACCCAAAAGCTAACAATGAAATAGGACGTTTCCACTTCCAGAAATCATTCCAGGATGTGTACCAGGCGGCTTCATAAAGCAAGGGCGGCAGGAAAATCAGAAACACAAGATCCGGATCCAATTCCACTTCTGGGATACTTGGTAAAAGGCTGATGACCAATCCGGCTAAAACCAAAAATATAGGATAGGCGATTTTCATTTTTTGGGCAGCCATAACCATCATAAACACGGAAAATAGTAAAGCCAATATCAATAATAAATTATGATGCATTTTGATAATTTTGAAGATAGTTTTGAGTGTAAAAATATAATTATACATTCTAAATTCCTAAAGATCTGAATATTTATATAATAAACGAATTGTTATAAGTATTGTGTATTACTTAAATATTTAATTTATAGAAGATTATAAATTTAGTTCGCTATTAAATTATTATTTTTAATTCCTGCAATTTTTTATATCTATTTGTAACTTTTAAACAATGTTTCATACCAATTAATTTAAATATCAGAATCAAAAAAATGAAAAAGATCTCTCTTAGTGCTTTGATGCTTGCTTCTTTTTTCAGCATTACATCGGCACAAACAAAACAGGCTGCATTAGATCTCAATTACATGGACACATCTGTGCGTCCGCAAGATGATTTCTATAGCTATGTGAACGGAACCTGGATGAAAACGGCTAAAATTCCGGCAGATAAGCCTAGCTGGGGTTCATTCAACCAACTTAGGGAAACTACAGATAACAACTCACTTCTTCTTTTGGATAATATCCTGAAAGAGAAATTTGAGAACGGATCCGAAGGTCAAAAAATCCAAGCGCTGTATGAAACTTATATGGATATGAACAAGCGTAATGCAGACGGACTAAATCCTATCAAAGCAGACCTTGCGAAAATCGATGCCATTAAAAATCTTTCTGACCTTCAGAAATATCTGACTGAAGCAACCAGAAGAGGTGAGAATGCATTCTACGGATGGGGTGTAGACGGAGATCTCAAAAATTCTAAAATGAATGCAGTTTACCTTGGTGATGCATCTTTTGGTCTTGGAAGAGACTATTATCAGAAAGAATCGCCTAAAAACACTGAAACTATTGCTGAGTATAAAAAGTATGTAGCAAAGGTTCTTACAGAGATCGGATATAAAAATGCTGATGCTGTAGCAGGGCAAATTGTAGACTTTGAAAAGAAAATGGCGAAAACATTGCTGACCAATGAGCAAATCCGTGATGCCAACCTACAGTATAATCCAAAAACATTACCTGAACTAAAGACGCTGGTAAAAAATGTAAATCTTGCAAAATATCTTGCTGATGCTGGCGTCAATACGGATAAAGTTATTATCGGGGAGTTAAATTATTATAAAAATCTTGACACGTTTCTTACGGAAAAAAATATTCCATTGATCAAGGATTACCTTAAGTTCCATCTGACTTCCGGAAGCGCAAGTTATCTTAACCAGAAAATGGATGATCTTAAGTTTGATTTCTACAGTAAATATCTTCAGGGTCAAAAGGAACAACGAGCACTCAACAAAAGAGCATTGTCACTGATTAATGGTGTTGTTGGCGAAGCTTTCGGAAAGGTTTACGTAGAAAAGTATTTTACACCGGAAGCTAAAGCTCAGATGATGACTTACATTGATTATCTGAAGAAAAGCTTTGCGATGCACATTAATAATCTTTCCTGGATGTCATCAGTTACTAAGCAGAAAGCTTTGGATAAACTAAATAAATTCACGGTTAAAATTGCTTACCCGGACAAATGGAAAGATTATTCTAAATTACAACTGAAATCTGAGAAAGATGGAGGAACTTTGTATTCTAACCTTCAAAATGTAGAAAGCTGGAATTATAATAAAGAATTGGAAAAAATAGGCAAACCAGTAGATAAATCCGAATGGGGAATGTCTCCGCAAACGGTGAATGCTTATTATAATCCTGTAAATAATGAGATCGTATTCCCGGCTGCTATTCTTCAGCCTCCTTTCTTTAATCCAAATGCAGATGCTGCGGTTAATTTCGGGGCAATCGGTGGTGTAATCGGTCACGAAATGACGCACGGTTTTGATGACAGTGGTGCGCAATTTGATGGTGACGGTAATCTTACAGACTGGTGGACTGCTGAAGATAAAACCAATTTTGAAAAAGCAACAAAGAGCTTAGCTTCTCAATATGACAAATATGAGCCAGTGAAAGATGTTCATGTAAATGGTACGTTTACCAATGGTGAGAATATTGCAGATCTTGGTGGTGTTAATATCGCTTTTGATGCTTTGCAGATGTATCTTAAAGACAAAGGAAATCCTGGTAAAATTGACGGATATACTCCTGAACAGAGATTTTTCTTAAGCTGGGCAACTGTTTGGAGAACATTGTCTACAGAAAAATATATGAGTAATCAGGTTAAAACTGATCCGCATTCTCCAGGTTTCTTCAGAAGCTTTGGACCTTTGGTTAATACGGATGCTTTTTACAAGGCGTTTGATCTTAAGGAAGGCGATAAACTTTATAAAAAGCCGGAAGAAAGAATCAAGATTTGGTAAAATACTCATCTAATTCGTAATAAAATAAAATCCTGTGGAGCAATTCGCAGGATTTTTTCTTTAAATAAGTTGATTAATACCTTCAGATACTATATAAATTTCCAATTAAAACGCACCTAATATTATCCATAGATAAAAATGAGTGTCTTTTATAAGTCGTTCAAAAACTAGCAATCTAATTATGAATCATAATAATCTATTATTTCAAAACAAAAACCCGCTTCTAGAAGCGGGTTTAAAAATTATATCTGTAGAAGATTATTTTTTGATTGCTTTGATGGTCTTAACAGTTCCGTCTTCCATCTTAAGGTTTACGATATATAAACCAGCTTTTAGGCTAGAAAGGTTAAGTTCTGCAGCAGGAGCTAAAGATTTAACTTCTCTTCCTGACACATCGTTTACAGAAATTGATTTAACACCTTTAACATCAGAGATATTAAGAACATCTTTGAATGGGGTAGGGTAAACAGTGATAGATTTCTTGTTTACATCAGATACTGCAAGAGCACTTTGATAGTTAATTGTATAATCTTCAACTTGTCCGTTAATCATATTAGCACATCCAGTTGTAAGTGGCGTGTTGATCGCTGCTCCAGAGAAATTATATTTAACTCTCATGAATTTTTTACCAAGAGAAGTACCTGACGGAATAGTAACATTTCCTGATAATGAAATAGGGTTGTCAGTAACTCCTGCTTTTCTGATCATTGTTTCGGTAGTGTTGAAATAAGATTCACCAGCATCATCAAAATCGCCATCGTTATTCCAGTCAATGAAAACTGACATTGCCCAGCCGTTAACAGCATTTCCGTTTGTAGTGCCAAGGACAGTTAAAGGAACAGATGTTACATCATCTTTTACAATAAATTCAGTTGTAGTAAAATCTTGGTGAACCGGGAATGAACCAATAGTTGTAGCTGTAGGGTCTGAAGTATTAGTTGCAGTTCCAAAAGTTACAGATTTGATTGGAGCAATTGCTGTAGGAGCCGTAGAAGTCAATGGTCCGCAATGTCCAACAGTGCTATTAGTCATAAATGAAATTTCCTGACATCCAACTGCGTCTCCCACGTTATTTGTAGGGACAATTTTAGCATAATAAGTTGTGTTTGCAGCTAAAGATACATTTAGGGAGTTTCCAATCATATTGGCATTTACGATGTTAGATTCTCCTGCTGTTGTTCCGATAGTTACCTTATAGGTTGCAGCTTGTGCCACCGTTGGCCAAGTAAATCCTACAGTTCCAGAAGAAATTGTGCTACCGTTAGTCGGGTTAGTAAATGTTGTACACGCTGGAGGATTAGTAACAACAGCTTGCTTTACAACGATATCATCGATATATAATGCTCCTGTGGAAGTTCCTGATCTTTGCAGCCATGTTCCTACACCATATGTTCTGTTTGGATCAAATGTTCCTGCAGGAATAGTAGCGCTAAGATTAGCACAAGTTGTAATAGCACCAGAAGTCAAAGCAACACCGGAGCCAACAGTATATATTGTCCAGTTGTCAGAACTTTCATTATATAAAGCATACATTACATAAAGTGTTCCTGTAAGTCCGGCAGCTTTTTTATAGTTAAAGTTTACTGTAAGAGCTTGTCCATTATTAGTCTGACCATATAAATCACCAGCTGTTAAAAGGTCGGCCATCCATCCTGTTTGAGTAACTGTAGAACTGTAAGTTAGAGATCCTGATGTAGAAGCACTGCAGAAATTAGCGGTGTTTAAAGCACCACCGCCAAAATGGCTTACTCCAGCATCGACTGGTGCTGTTTCAAAATCATACGAAAAATCATATTGGGCATTAACTCCAATGCCTAACGCCAAGAGACAAGAAAATAGAATTTTTTTCATAATATTATAAATTTATTAAAACTGATACGAATATAAAGTTTTTTTTTAACTCTTAAAAGAATATTAACACTAAAAGAAATTATACGTTGCCGATAATAAAAAAGCCGTTCAACTAATTGAACGGCTTAAGTAATTAGAATTAACTTATTTTTTAATGGCTTTGAAAGATTTAACACTTCCATCTTCCATTTGTAGATTAACGATATATAAGCCTTCTTTTAAGTTAGATAAGTTGATTTCTGCAGCTGGCTCCAGAGATTTAACTTGTCTTCCTGACATATCATTAACAGAAATAGATTTTACACCTTTTACTTCTGAGATTTTTAATATATCTCTGAAAGGATTAGGATAAACTGATATGTTTCCTGCTTTGGTAATGTCTGATGCAGCAAGGAATTCCTTAACTTCTACAGAATAATCTTCAACCTGTCCCCATCCTGAGTTACCACAAGGTGTAGCATTAGCAGATGTTGCTGCGTAATGTGCTCTAACTCTCATTCTTGTAACGCCAAGCTTAGCATTTGCAGGGATAGCAATATTTCCGTTTACTGTGGTTACTGTTGAGCTGGATGTTCCAATGATGTTTTTCTCACTGTCATCAAAAGTACCATCCTGATTATAATCGATCCATGCAATTACTTGGTCAGCATCTGCAGTACCTATAGTTACCGATATAGGATAACTTCTGGATTGTTCTACGGAAGCTTTTACAGCAGTGAAATCTTCATATCCTGTTGTAGCACCAGTTGCAGCTGAACTGTTATTAATTCCGGCAAAAGTTACGTTGGATATTCTTTCTAACCCTGCACCAACATTGGTTGCCCCAGCAGCGCAGTAAACAACATTGCCTGTTTTGAAAGTAATTTCAGAACATCCAGTAGCGTCACCGATGCTGTTAGTAGGAACAACTTTTAAATAATAAGTAGTATTTGCGGATAAGCTGATATTGTATGAAGTGCCTGTGGTTGTTGTTCCATTAAGTAAGTCAGTTCCTCCTGATGTAGTGCCTAAATATAATTTATAAGCGTTTGCTCCACTTGCAACGGTCCAGCTAAAAGTGGCTGGATTAGGAAGGACATTAGTTGCATTGTTAAGTGGTGCAGAAACTGTTGTACAATTTGGTGCTGTCACCGGCGCAACATAAGTAAATTCATATGCTCCCATATCAGGTGTTGCGCTTCTCGTATTCCCATCAAGGTCAGTTGTTACCTCAGCTAAGGATATTCCTGTGTTATCTAATCCTGCATTTGTACTGGTGTTAAGATGTAGGTCTGTGGTTCCAATAAAAACTGGTGATATGGAAAGAGAATTGACGTTGCCACCAAAACCTGTCTGGATATCTGCTAGCGTGGTTCTATCTGTAGATCCAATATTCCCCAGAGCAGTTCCTGCAGAATAATAATTATTATAATTAATATTGCTGAAAACTGTATTTGCTGCGGCTGAGAATATAGCATATCTTGTACCGCTCGTTTTATTATTGACAAGGATATTATTTCTTACGTCTAGTGCGCCTGCAGCGGTTATCGTATTTATAACATAAA
>JAEXJU010000261.1 GCA_023448955.1 Bacteroidota bacterium | reverse complement strand
TCCGTATATTTCGTGATGCTCATATTTCCTTTATCGTTTTCAGTCTTGGAAAGTAATCCGGTTTTAACATCAAAATAAGATTTGGAATCATCAGAAGAAAGAACGTAATAATCTGCTCCATCCACTTGTTTCTTCTCTACAGTTTTGATTTTTGCAGGATCCATTCCAAGCGCATCAATAATTTTGGATACTTTTAGTTTTGCAACCTGATCTGCAGGGAAATCAATCTTTTGTCCCATTTGGTTAGCATAGCCTTTTTCACCGTCAAACATCTGAACCATTTCCTGTCCCATCATCGTCTGGGTAGATTTGAACTTGTTATCTTTCTTAACTGTTTTCCCTTCCATGTCCATTCCCATCACACTGATCGTATTTTTCATAGAAAGCGTTTTAACGGATTCCAGTTTTTGCTTTCCGCCTAGGGCTGTAATGTAGTTATCAATGATCTGTTTCGCAGTCGGAACATTTTGTGCCATCATATTTGCAGCAAACAATAAAGAAAGTGCAAATGACATAATAATTTTTTTCATTTTATTTTCAATTTTTCAGCAATATAGCTAATTTATGTTAATACTTTTAGGTTAGTAAGTATTAATTATTTTTTGTTACAAAAAAACAACTTCGAAATCTGAAGTTGTCTAATAATTAAGGTTTTAATTTTTCTTTTTAAGATCTGCTTTAACGTCTTTATAAGTATCACTCACAGCATCTGCGCCTTTTTCGTCTTGCTTACCGGTCCATTTCGCACCCTTTTTAACTGTTTTTCCGGTCCATTTTGCGCCGTCTTTTACACCATTTGCAGTAGCCTTGGCACCTTTTTTAGTTTTATCTCCCACCCATTCTGCGCCATCTTTGATACCTTCTCCTGTTGCTTTCGCACCTTTTTTAATAGTTTTGCCTATAGTTTTGGTATCTTGTTTCACTTCCTGTTTTACAGTCTGCGCACCCATAGTTGCTGTAATCAAAAGAATTGCAGCTAATGATAATAATATCTTTTTCATCTTTTTTATTTTAAAATTGATTCTACAATATTATCACAAAATGAGCCAAAATATTCAGCTTCTGGAAAAATATTTTAAACTGTTTTTTCAAAGAATAAAAACAATATTTTTGCAAAACTTATGACCAAGATAACGCAAGACCGCAAAAAGAAAATTCATAAAAAAAGAAAAAAAACGTTTTTTAAAAAACGTTGGATATTGCTGATCATCCTTTGTGTATCTTTGCTTGGAACCGGATACTATCTCAGACAGAAGATCAATTATTATTTAACTTATTACTTTGGAAAACATTTTGAGCATAAAAAGCTGAGCAATACCGAAACCGAAACCCAAAGAATTGAAAAAATCATCGGTCTATACTCTAACCAGACTTTTGGTTTTGACATATCGCATTATCAACGAAAAGAAGACATCCAGTGGGATAGTCTGAGCATCGGCAACCGAACCATTCCTCTTCAGTTTGTAGTGCTGAGAGCCAGTATGGGAAACCGGAAGCTTGATAAAAACTTTGATCATTTCTGGGAAACCGCCAGACAGCATAAACTCATTCGTGGTGCTTATCATTTTTATCGCCCGGATGAAGACCCGATTATGCAGGCCAATTTTTTTCTTTCTGTAGCCAAACTGGAATCCGGTGACTTGCCGCCAATTCTCGATATCGAAAAAGATCCAAGAAAAAAATCAAAAGAACAACTGGTTTCCGATCTGAAGGTCTGGATCAAAATAATGGAAGAAACTTACGGAGAAAAACCAATTATTTATACTTATTACCATTATTACAAAGATTATCTGAAAGGTGAATTTGATGATTATCCACTTTGGCTTGCTAATTATAATGATGTGCCAACACCTTCGCCGGACGATGAGTGGCAGTTCTGGCAATTCTCTGAAAATGGAATTGTTTATGGCATTAATTCTAAAGTTGATCTTGATATTTATAACGGAAATCTCTGGTCTTTGAAAATGCTGACGATTGATTGAGACTAATTTCAATCGCAAAGACGCAAATAAAATCTCATTTTATAAAATTAAAAAAGTCGCAAATTGATTCCAAACGAAAATTTTGCGACTTTTTATGAGATTATACTTATAAAAATACGTCTTTGCGTTTATTAATTCTTTCTATTCTTTATAAATTCAATCACATCCTTACACAATTCCTCTGCTCTTTCCACAGGAACACCGTGAGATGCACTTTGGTAAATTTTCAGTTGGGCTTCCGGAATTTCTTTGGCAATATATTCCGTATGGGAACGGAGAATTAAATCATTTTCACCGGCTACAATTAAGGCTTTTGCTTTAATATTGTTCAATTGTTGTTTTGTGATTTTTGGTTCATCCACCATCAGCTGTTCCAGCCGGATATCGCGTTCCGGCTTTTTTTCAGCTTTCATTCTGGCAATGTCATTTTTCATATCTTCCACCATCTTTTCCCCTACTCCATTGGGAAAAACATTAGCACCGCTGGTTATGATTTTATTTGCCATTTTAGGGTATTTGATGGCAAATTCCAAAGCGGTGTTTCCACCATCACTCCACCCGAGAATATTGATTTTTTTTAATTTCAATTCGTCTGCAAGAGCCTTGACATCCTCAGCAAATTTTCTGTAAGTCAGAGGTTCAGTTGAAGTGTCCGTACTATTTCCCTGCGCTCTGGTGTCCATTGCAACTACCTGAAAGTATTTGGACAATTCTGGAATTTCTTTGGTGAAAGCATCAATACTTCCACCATTGCCATGCAGCAGAAACAATGGTTCGCCTTTTCCGTAAACTTCATAATAAATATTGGCATCCTTCAGAGGAAGAACTTTTCCGACAAGCGGATTTTTCCCAAATCCTGATTTTTTAGCTTCCTCAAGAAATGCCGAATAATCCTGTAAAGACGCAGATACATTATCAAAAGTATCTTTTTCTGCGCTTTCATTTACCGCACTTTTATCAACTTTCACATCAATATTGATGGCAGGTGCAGCGATAGACATCTTTTGCCAGTCCTGATAAAACTCCCTGATATAACCTGTTTTGAACAACGCCGCACTAATTCTTATGTTTCCATTGAATGCTTTCAGGAACTGAATTCCGACGTAGAATTTTCCCTTGATCCAAATATTCTGGTCGTTCACATCCAAAGAATAAACGCCATCCTTGATGTTATCAGCTGTGACTTCCACTGTAATATCTTCATCCAAAAGGCTTTTTCCAGGTAAGCCGTTATTATCATCATAAATTGTGTAACGCATCACTACCGGCTCTTTCGAATTGAATTGAGCAATATTCAGATGGATTGTTTTGATCTTTGCTCGTTTTTTGGTATTGAATTGCAATGCAGTCTCGCCCAGAAAGCTGTTTTTATCGAATTCCGGATTAACAGAATAAGTAACACTTTTACTTTTGGTATTGACACCCCAGTTTTTCTCTACCAGTTTCTTCGGCGTCAGTTTGACTTCTTTGATGGTCTGAACTTTTTCCCGAAGAAAAATCTGCTGAGGATTTTGCTTCTTGAAGTTTCCCACATTCATTGAAAAAGGTTCGTAGCCGGAAACTTCGATTCTTATATTTTTATTTGTATCCGCTTTTGACAGATCTATAGAAAATTTTCCGGACTGATCGGAGATGGTTCCGGTATTATCTTTTTCGATACCAATTTTGACATAAGGAATGGGTTTATTTTCTTCTTTGGATAAAACAGTTCCTGAAACGACCTGAGCTTTTGCTAAAATAAATGACAAAAAAAGGAAAAGGAGATTGAGTTTTTTCATTGAGTTAATTTTGAGCAAACTTCTGAAATTTTTCATTCCGATTATCTCAACGAAAGGTTAAATGAAACGTTTGTTTAGTTAAATTTTTCAGAAAATAAATAATATATCAATAATTATAAATCATTATTATAAAATAATGATTTGCACACAGCGCGACCTGAGTGCTCGTTTTCTGTTATTGCAATTATACTAAAAGATATAAAGATAACCTTATTTCGTTCGCAAATAACAGAAAAAAGCAGGAATCCTTCGTAAAACTCAGGATAAACTTAAGGCGACAAGCTGCCCAAATTATGTGCTATTGAATTTTCAATTTCGTACTTTCGCACATCGTTTATTTTTTATTAATTATTATTCATCCTAATGAATTACGTTTCGGCAGAAAATCTTACCAAATCTTTCGGTGTAAAAGTCCTTTTTCAAAATATCAACTTCAATGTCAATGAAGGTGATAAAATTGCCATTGTTGCTAAAAACGGCAGCGGCAAATCTACACTTCTGAAAATCCTTATGGGAAAAGAAATTGCGGACAGCGGAACTGTTGTAATTAATAAAGATATTCAGGTGGTTTTGTTTGATCAGGAAATTGAATTCGATTCTGCTCTTTCGATTGAGGAGTTTATGATGACGCTGAACTCGCCACCGATTATGGCTTTGAAACAATACCATCAGTCGCTGGTTTCCAATGATCCGGACGAGATGGAAAAAGCTATTGTGGAAATGGAAATCCAAAAAGCCTGGGATCTGGAAAACGAAATGAAACAGATTCTTTCACAACTGAAAATCAATGATCTGACGCTGAAAATGGGAACGCTTTCCGGTGGTCAGATCAAAAGAGTTGCGCTGGCTAAACTCCTGACAGAAACCAGAGCCGAACACAGGCATACCCTTCTGATAATGGACGAACCGACCAACCACCTGGATGTGGAAATGGTGGAATGGCTGGAAAACTATCTGAGTAAAGCCAAAATCACACTGCTACTCGTAACGCACGACCGTTATTTTCTGGATTCGGTGTGTGATATCGTCTGGGAAATGGAAGACAAAAACCTATATGTTCACAATGGTTCTTATGCGACTTATCTGGAAAATAAAATGATCCGTGAAGATAATCTGAATGCAACCATCGACAAAGCCAACAACCTTTACAGAAAGGAACTGGAATGGATGCGCAGACAGCCAAAAGCAAGAACCACCAAATCAAAATCACGAATCGATGCTTTTTACGAAACCGAAAAAGTCGCGAAAACCGACACGCGAAAAGATGCATTGGAATTAGATTTCGAAATGAAACGTTTAGGAAATAAGATTCTTGAGCTCAAAAACATCAGTAAAAGTTTTGGAAACAATGTCCTTTTGAAAGATTTTTCTTATTCTTTCCAAAGAGGAGAAAAAGTTGGGATTGTCGGGAAAAATGGCGCCGGAAAATCTACTTTACTGAATATTATTCAGGGATTTGAACCGAAAGATTCAGGAAATATTGAAACAGGAGAAACCATCAAATTCGGTTACTTTTCGCAAAAAGGTCTGACTTACAAGGAAGATGAACGTGTGATTGATTTCATCAGAGACATATCAGAAAACTTTCCTTTAGCTAACGGAAAAACCATTTCTGCTTCTCAGTTTCTGAGATTATTTCTATTTGATGACCAAACGCAATACTCTCCTATTTCCAAACTTTCCGGAGGAGAAAAAAGGCGTCTGCACCTGATGTATGTGCTTTATCAGAATCCAAACTTTTTGATTTTCGATGAGCCTACGAATGACCTGGACTTACCAACTTTGACGGTTTTGGAAAATTTTCTTCAGAATTTCCAGGGAAGTCTGATTATTGTCTCGCACGACCGTTATTTTATGGATAGAATTGTGGATCACGT
>JAEXJU010000255.1 GCA_023448955.1 Bacteroidota bacterium | reverse complement strand
TTATTACAGTAATACTGTTATTAGTTATCAGAATATTTTGGATATTAGCTAGTTTTGCCTTCTTAACAATAGTATTGTATGTGTTCTGACAACCGAAAGGCGTGGTAATAGTGACGCTGTAGATTTTTTCTTGATCCGCTTTGATTGTTTGAGATGTTTCTCCTGTATTCCAACTGTAAGAATAAGGATAGATAGGATCCGGGCTTTTGCCTGCATCCAAAGTAACGCCAATTATATCGTCACAAAATTCCTTTTCTGGAGGTAAATTACTTTCAGGTTTACGATCTAATCTTAACTTAAGTTTTACATCTTGATAGCATCCCAAACTGGATTTTATTCTGACATCAAAAATATTTTCACCGATATAAATTGGTGTAGAGCCACTTACAGAAATACCAAGACTATTTTTAAAATCAAAAGTATAATCCTGAGGATTACCAATTAGCTGTTTTTTATAGTCATCAAGATTAATTGTTTTCGAATTTGCAGTTGTGTCATTACAAAAAGCATCACTGAAATCTGAAGCTGAAAGGTAATTAGTTACAATATTAACTTTTATGGCCAGTTTATTTGTGCTTTCGCAACTGGCTACAGTTTGAGATGCAAAGTAGGTTTCATTATTTTTCAGGCTGGTCGAAAGGGGAAGATATTTTCCAAGAGAATCATACCATCTAATTCCTGTTCCTGTTACTTTTAAATCTTTTAAAGTTGGATTGCTTGCAGAGCAAAAAGTCTGCAAAGCATTTCCGGAAGGAGCGTTCGGGTTAGTCAATGTTATTAGAATCTCTTTTTTAGCACTTTCGCATCCATTTGAGTTTTGAGTGACATAATATTTTGTATTGTCTAATAAAACAGTAGAAAGATCTGATATCACATTACCGCTTGCATCGTACCATTTTGGATTAGAAGCAGTTACGGCAATATCTGAGATTCTTTTATTATCGATTTTACAGAAAGATTGAGAAGAACTGGCAACCGGTAAAGGTTGTTGTTTAATTTCAATTTGTTGAGTCTGTATTTCGGTATTACCATTTCCGTCGTCATATTTCCAAGTGATGGTATAATTTCCTGGAAGAGAGTATGTTAATGGATCAGAAGTTGTTGCTGAGATTTTTCCTTTGCAATTGTCCGTTGCGGTAGGAATTGTATTTATTACAGTTTTACAATCGCCTGTTATTTTTGGAAGTGAAGTAACGTCTGGAATTGGTTTTAGAATATCTCCAATGACAACATTAATACTTGTAGTTGTATTACAGCCTGCAGTTCCGGTAATTGCACATGTATAAGTCCCAGCGTTTGCAACTGTAGCATTTGGTATTTTTGGATTTTGAAGAGTTGAAATAAAACCATTAGGACCTGTCCAGAGATAGTTACCTCCACCATTAGCATTTAGCTCAATATTCTTACCAATACATACCGGAGAATTAGAGTATAATTGAGCAAATGACGAACAATCCTTGAATTTCGCAATGAACATATCATCTGAACTTGGGTAACCAGTTTGCTGGAAAGTTCCAGGAGTTGCAATTTCAGTTAGATTATTACCAAAGATATAACCTGATAGGTACAAATTATCGTCATAATCTTTAATTGGTGTTGCTATTTGGGTTCCATTTGCATAAAAAGTTCCCCATATTTTATTAAAATTAGAATCATACTTTAGTAGATATATTGAGCTTCCTAATAATGTTGGATAATAAGAATCTTGCGTTGTAATATTAGTAACCCAACTGTCACTTGAACTAGCAAGTCCTGTTATAAAGATATTACCTTTTGGATCTATATAAGTTGTCCCTAGATTATTATATACATCAATTTCATTTTTATTTTTGACAATATTTGCATTCGTGTCAATGGTGAAATAAGAAAATTTATTTCTACTATATTCTAAAGCTCCAAAAATCAAGTTATTTCCAATATGCTGGGCGGTAGAAAAAAAATAGGATTGCTTATCGCCAATGTAGCTGGATTTTAGAAGACTCCCTGAAGGGGAAAATTTTAAGAATAATCCATTGTTTCCACCTATAGCATCATCTTGATTGTTAGTTGATTGAAAAGCATCAATCATAGGAAAGTCTTTGGCGCGTGTAATTCCTAAAAATTCGACATCAGTATTGTTTGTATTAATAACCGAGTATAATCCAGTTGCTCCATTACCTCCTATATATGTGTACCATCCAAGATTTCCACTGGTACTATCAAATTGACATATAAACCCAGTTTGTCCACCTCTAGAATTTTCTTGAAACGCACCAGGTGTTGAAAACCCTGCTTTTACTCTTGTAACGCCAATCAGATATACTTTACCACTGTTTAATGTTAAATCATAAACAAGATTATCTTCTCCCGAGTAGCCTGTGTATAAATATCTAGGTATATCTTGTCCTATAACTTTCTCATATAGAAGAGAGCCATCTGACTTCAATTTTAAAAATGATATTTTGGGAAAATAGTAATAGTGATTTCCTGGATATGCGGGATTGGGAATTTGTTTAGTGGCTCCAACATAAACATCATCATTGCTGTCAAAGTCTACACCGCCAGCATCATCATAATATTGGTCTCCATAGTATGT
>JAEXJU010000221.1 GCA_023448955.1 Bacteroidota bacterium | reverse complement strand
TAAATGTAAAACGTAAATTTTAAAATAATGAAAAAAGGAATTTTAGCCATCGCTGGTTTAGCAGCTGTAGCCATCATCGCCAAAAAAGCACAAAAAAGAAAAGCGTTCGTGAGAGGAATCTTCGACGAATATGATGTGAAAGAAAGAACACCGTTCGGTTTTGCGGACAGAATCAGAACGATGAACGATGAAGAATACAACTCGCTAAAAGAAAAAGTAAGATCGCAATTCGGAAGAGGGTGCTGCAAGCCAAGAACTGCAGAATAATCTTAGGAAACTAAATTAATTGTTAGAAACGGAAAGTTTATGCTTTCCGTTTTTTTGTTATTTTCTCGCAGATTAAAAAGATTTTCTATTTGTGTAATCTGTGAAATCAGCGAGAAATTAATTTTTGAATGTTATTAAGATGAACGAAATCGTTAAATTTGCTTTGTGAAGGATTACTACTACTTTCTCGGAATTACTCAGGATGCTTCTGCAGAAGATATCAAAAGAGCTTACAGAAAATTATCTCTGAAGTATCATCCGGATAAAAATGAAAATGATGTGTTTTTTTCGGACAGATTCAGGGAAATTCAGGAAGCTTATGAAACGCTTACAGATACTGAGAGAAGAAAGCTGTATGACCAGAATCTCAGCAGCCAGCAAAGAAATGTGAAAAGCATCCTTCCTCCAAAAATCAAAAGCTTTTCTGCCAGTAAAATCCGGGTGAGAGTTGGTGAGGAAATTACGATTTACTGGAATACTTATGATGCGGATCTGGTGAAAATAGTGCCTTTTGGACTAGAGAAACCGAATGGACAGCGAACGATCCGGATCAAAGAGTTTGATTCTCAGGGGAAATTCCAGATTCTGCTACACGCTACGAATACAGTTCTTCACAAGACCATCGTTCAGGGAATCACAATTACTGAGCTTGCAGAGTCAGAGGTTAATTCTGATGAAAGCGAATCTGAAAATAATTTCCAGCAATCCTCTTCAAAACCACGGAAAAAAGAAAACCAATCTAAAAGACTGGTTTCTGTTCTTATATTTTTAGCATTGATGGCGATGATAATCTGGCTGATGTTTAGCTGATCTTTGCTCTTCCCGGACATTTCTTACAACGTTTTCCTTTCTTGAATTTTTTGCAACATTTTTTCTTGTCGCAATACATCATTTCGTCATTTCTGTAAGCGGGAGCCAATGGCGCAATTTTGAAAGGTATAATCTTCTGAATCATAGATGCAAATATAACTAATTTAGAATAAATACAAATAAAATTAATTAATTACAATTATGATTTCTGTCAGATTAGTCGTATTTTTCATTTATTTAAGGTACGATTTCATAACACTGGTCCAAAGTCTGTAGCCTTCTGGTTTCATATGAAGCCTGTCTTCCAGGAAAATATCTGTTCGGAGTTTTCCATTGGCATCATTCATCACTTTTGTAATGTCAATGTACTTTGCCTTCTTCTGAGTTTTAAGATAACTTTTTATCAGGGCATTCACTTCAGTCACTTCCGGCCAGAATTTTTCACGGCTTGGAGAATATTTGATGGAAACGTAAGCCACGGGAACTCTTGGATACTTCTGACGTATTTTACCAAAAAATATTCTGAATCTCTCAAATACTTCCGCTGCTGTGGGATTGTCTGTCGCGATATCGTTTTCTCCACAGTATATCACAATTTGTTTTGGGTTATAAGGATCTAAAAGATCATTCGCATAATAATTTAGATCCAGCAATCTTGAGCCGCCAAAACCTCTGTTAATTATGGTTTTTCCAGGAAAATAATCATTCACATCCTCCCATTTTGTAAAGGATGAGCTGCCTACGAAAAGAATTGGTTTAGCGGGAATTCCTTTGGTTTGATCAATCGTTTTGAATTCCTGAATTTCTTTCCGGAAGGGTTGTTCCTGTGCAAAAAAGAGTGAGGTGCTGAAAATCAGCATCAGGAAAAAAAGCCTTTTGAAAAGATGTTTGTTGTCTTTCATTATTAAATTTTTTTAGAATTTTCAAGATAAAAAAAATCAGCTGCAATTGCAACTGATTCTTCTGTTTTAATATTTTTAATAATAAAATTAATCCACAATAAACTTAGTGTTTAAATCTCCTGTTTTCAGGATATAGATACCTTTCGGAAGGTTTTTCAATGTGATGCTGTTTCCGTTCTGGAAAGGGTTCTCAATAGTCTGAACATTCTGACCAACCATATTATAGATGAACGCTTTTGTAAATTGTTTCAGATCTTTATTGCCAGAAACAGTGATTACATTTCCTTTTACCGGGTTTGGCGCAATCTGAAGATTTTCGGAGAAGGAGGCATCATCTACCGCCATTACTGTTCCCCAGATTTGTGCAATATATTCAGGGTGATCTACAAACGGATTTCTGTTTCCCTGATAACTATAAACAGCATTATTTCTGTCAATTTCTTTCTGAGAAACAGGATCCTGCTGATGCCATCTCAAAAGCATAGACATAAATGGCTCTGCAAAAACTTTAAATGTGCTTCCATCATACATATCATATGTGAAAGTAGTGATCTGGGACTGGTATCTTGTCGCAAAATAAAGGTAAATTCTGGCAATGTCACCTTTAAACTCATTGATAGGTTCGAAAACTGTTCCTGAATAACCGTTTAATTTACTGGTTCCTAACTTAGAGCCATTTTTTGAAGTCCAGCTAGCAGTTCCGACTTCGCCATAAGGCCAGTTACTTCTTCTGCCATTTACGTAGCCGTCTGTCGGAAGCAAATGATGATAGTCATTGTGCATTGGTGTTGCATCATTAAAGGTCGATTTTGGAATCGAGTGTTCCCTGTTGTAACAAGATCCTTCACCACTGTAGCTACCACACTGGTTGGTCACCATTGTAAATTTGTAAGGATCTGTACCGGTAGGGTTTTCGGAATAAACATCCAGAACGGAATTGTCATTCTCATAATATTTATCTCTGTCTGAGGAAGAAAATACGGTCCAGTTATAGCCTCTATCCTGGTGTCCAGACGTAATAATCTGGCTAAGTTTAGTTTTGAGAGCAGCTCCGGTAAGTCCGGTAGTTCCGTCATAATATCCTGTGGGAATCTGCGCATTGGTAATGCCGAAAACTCCTACAAATAAAGTAAAAATAAATCTTTTCATTTCGAAAATTTTAAGGGATGTAAAGATATTGTTTTTTAATGTAAATTTTTAATATTTAACATATTCCAGGCAGAATTACCTGAAGTATAAAAAAAATAAAGACAGAGTTTATATCTGTCTTTACTTTATTGAAATTTTTGTGAATTGATTATTCTACAACAAACTTAGTGTTGAGTTCACCAGTCTTAAGGATATAAATTCCTTTTGGAAGGTTTTTAAGTGTAATTGTATTTCCGTTTTGGAAAGGGTTTTCAATGGTCTGAACATTTTGTCCAACCATATTGTAGATGAAAGCTTTCTGGAATTTCTTAAGATCCTTGTCTCCGGTTACATTGATTACATTTCCTTTTACAGGATTTGGAGCAATCTTTAGGTTTTTAGAAAATGAAGCATCTTCTACAGCAAGTGGAGAAAGTCCCCAAATAGTTGTTACCCACTCAGGATGATCTATAAAAGGATTTCTGTTTTTCTGATAATTGTAAGACGCGTTATTTCTAACAATTTCTCTTTCCGATACTGGATCCTGCTGATGCCAAAGCAAAAGAAGGTTGAGTTCCCAAGTTGTTAGACCTTGGTTTACATTGCTTGTATTAAGGATATTACCACTGGAAAAACCGGAAAGTTTAGTCTGGTATCTTGTTACGAAGTATAAAAGACCTCTTGCAACATCACCTTTGAATTCATTGATCGGCTCGAATACAGTTCCTCCATAACCTGGTGAAGAATTTGGTCCAAGCTTAGATCCGTTCTTGGATGTATAAGTAGGGTTGGAAACTTTTCCGTAAGGATAGTTACTTCTCATTCCATTTACTTTTCCGTCTGTAGGTAGAATGTGGTGGATATCAGAAACCATAGGACTTGCAGAATTAAAAAGACTCTGTGGAACTGAGTGCTCTCTGTTATAGCAATCTCCTTCTACGGAATAATTCCCGCATTTTTTCTGACCGTGTGTATAATTATACGGATCTGCACCTGTCGGATTTTCTGAATAGATGTCCAGAACCGAACCGTCTTTTTCATAAAAAGAATCTGTATCCGTTGTAGGATATCCATTGTATAAATTATCATAACTTTTGGTCTGATAACCTGCGGTGATGATCTCACCAAGTTTTGTTTTCAGAGCATAACCGGTAAGTCCGGCTGCGCTGTCATAATATCCTGTCGGGATCTGGGCATTAGTTATGCCAAATGCTCCAACAAAAAGAATAAAAATACATTTTTTCATTGTCAAAAATTAAGGGCGCTAAAGGTATAAAATAAAATTTGATTAATGTGTAAATTTTTTTTAACAATACAGTGTTATCAATATTATATCGTTAATATTTATCTGGTTTATATCAAAACAAAAGAATCCAGATGTTTTTTTAGCAAAAAAGACAGATAGAATTTCTGCCTTTTTCTTAAAATATTTTTTCGGGAGTTATTCCACAATAAATTTTGTGTTTAGTTCTCCAGTTTTCAATATATAAATGCCTTTTGTAAGGTTTTTTAGTGTAATTGTATTTCCGTTTTGGAAAGGATTTTCAATGGTCTGAACATTTTGTCCGGCCATATTATAAATGAATGCTTTCTGGAACTTTTTCAGATCTTTATCTCCTGATACACGGATAACATTATCTCTCACCGGATTGGGTGCTATTGTTAGATTTTTTGAGAATGAAGCATCATCTACAGCCAAAGGAGATTTGCCCCAGATTATTTCTACCCATTCCGGATGATCTATGAACGGATTTCTGTTGCCCTGAAAAGTGTATGAAGCGTTATTTCGGTCAATTTCCTTTTGTGAAACAGGATCCTGAGCATTCCATTTCAGCATCAGGTTGAGATACCAAAGTTGCAGGCCTCTGTTTTTCGATCCGTCCAGCGGGCTGGATGCAGTCTGGTATTGGCTGAATGATAAGAGATTGTCTTCATACCTCGTAACAAAGTACAAAGCCATTCTTGCAAAATCCCCTTTAAATTCATTCACAGGCTCGAATACAGTTCCGTTGTAACCCGGAAAATTACTCTGTCCCAGTTTGGTTCCGTTTTTAGAAGTCCATACCGCACTGGAAACTTCACCATAAGGATAATCGCCTCTTTTTGAATTGGTATAGCCATCCGTTGGAATCACAAAATGAATATCGTGTGACATAGGAACTGCATTGATGCCACCAAAATAGGTTTTTGGAACGGAATGTTCTCTGTTATAGCAGCTTCCTTCTCCGGAGTAGCTTCCGCACTGGTTGCCACCTGCAGATGCCTGTCCCCATTTGAATTCGTAAGGATCATTGCTCACACCGGGAGCATTGGCTGCAGGATTTTCGGAATACATATCAATAATAGTTCCGTCGTTTTCATAATATTTATCAATATCAGTGGTCTTATATCCCAGCCATAATCCGCCGGTGCCGCTGCCATATCCCATATCTCTTGCGCCATTGCTAATGATCTGTGCAAGTTTTGTTTTTAAGCTATAGCCCGATAGACCTGCTGTTCCGTCATAATATCCTGTTGGGATCTGAGAGAATCCAAGTCCGAAAATCCCGACAAACAGAATAATAATACTTTTTTTCATTGTCCAAAAATTAAGACTGTAAAATTATAATATTAATAATCTGTTTTTTATAGGTGATTGAATTTTTAAGCGAAATTTAAGTTACTGTAATAAAATGTTAATTAATCCTGACTTGATGAAAATTCAGGAATCCAGGAATAAAATACAGAAATCTTAATTAGTATTGCTGATGTATCTTTTATTAACCTTAGAAAAAATCCATGAAATGGATAATCCAAAAAATAATGCAATAGCTGAAACGATCAGGTAATTAATCAGTTCAATTCTCACGGGGAATGCCAGATTTTCGCTTGCTTTGAAAAAGCCTGTGCTGATCTGGATATAGCAAATAACAGAGCCGATAATAAGTCCGCAAATAACTCCGGCCGATACAATTAAAAAACCGGTAAAAAAGTAAATAAATCTTAGATTTTTAAGATTAAATCCAAGTGCTATCAGTGATTTTGCCTGATCTTTTTTGTCAAGCTGTAAAATCGTGATCGCTCCGGCCAGATTGAATGTCGTGATGAAAATGACAAGTCCGAAAATAAGATAGATCATCAGTTTTTCGGTATTAATCATTTTCCAGAAAGCAGCATTTTCTTCGGATTTGGTCTTAACATCTGCAACATTTCCAATTTGTTTTGTAAGATTGGCTTTCACGTATTCAGCATCAGCTGGATTTTTAAGTTTAATTACAATCTGATAGCAATCATTTTTTTGAAGATCCAGAAGCTGCTGAGCAAGCTCTATAGGTGCAATTATATAATTGTCCATCTGGTCATTTCCAGGGAATACGCCTGTCACATAGATTTCTCTCTTATTGAAAATATCATTTTCACTTTGTATAATTCCTTTGCCTGGCTTGGGCATCAGAACTGTTGCAAAGTCCTGACTGGAATTTACAGGAAGAGACAATCTGTTGTCCAGACCATTCTCCATAATCACTTCATTGCTGTACTTAAAATCCGGGTATTTTCCGTAGAATATATTTTCGTTTATGGGATTGACATTGGTGTAAGCAGAATCTACACCTCGCAGATAGGCAATCTCACCATTATCTTTATATCCCAGATAAACCTTTTCTTCTATAACAGACGAAAAATAAGCAATAGCGGCTTCTTTTTTAAGCACACTTTTTATGTGTCCGATATCTTTTAGAACTTTTCCTGTTTTGCTTTTGATAGTGAGGTCTGCATGCAGATTGGCTATCATCTGCTTATTAATATCTTCCAGACCGGAAAAAACAGAAATAATGATAAACATAGCAGCCACAGCCGCTACCATTGCAAACGCTGCAAGCCAGGTAATGAAAGTAACAGCAGTACTTCCTTTTTTCGCTATAAGGTAGCGGGATGCTATGTAAAAAGCATTTTTCAATACTACAGAATTGGATTGTCTCCTTCGCCTTTCAATTCTTTTTCAATGCGTTCCACATCATCCAGACTCGTGTCTATGTAGAAAACCAATTGCGGGATGATACGAACCTGTTTTGCCATTTTCTGTCCGAGATAATTACGGTAGAATGCATTGTTCTCATTGATTTCCTTCATAATAGGCTTTCTCAGTTCAGCTGGGAAAATACTGAGATATATTTTTGCGATTCCAAGATCAGGTGTTACTTTAACATCCGAGACAGAAACCAAAAAGCTCTGCTTACTGTCTGAAGCCTGCTTGCGGAAGATTTCTGCCATATCTTCCTGTATAATCTGCGCTACTTTTCTTTGTCTGTTGCTTTCCATAAGTTTTGCAAATTTAGTGTTTTGTTTTGATTTTATAAGGACTAATATGAAGCCATAAAATCAGTTACTATTTCAAAAGCCACATCAAAGCCTGTTTCAGCTCTCTTTTCCAATAAGATTCGGAATGTGTTCCGTCCTGATCTATTTTAACGGTGATGTTTTTCGGATCTACAGAATTGTTTATCAGTTCAGATTGAGTTGCTTCGATTTCCGGCACCATTGTTTCGTCCTCATTTTTTCCAGCTACAAAGTAGAATTCTGAATGTCTGAGATTCTTTTTGTTACGATTAAGATACCTTTTCAAATCTTTAGAAACAAACCAGAATGCAGGACTGAAAATGCCCGTTTTTCCAAATGTATCCGGGTATTTTACTGAAGTGTAAAGCGAGATCAATCCGCCCATAGAGCTGCCTAAAAGAATTGTTTTAGATGCTTGTTTCTGCGTTCTGTAAGTTTTATCAATGTATGGTTTCAGTGTTTTTGCCAAAAAATCTGCATAGAGATCACCCTTGCCTGTGGTTTTATATTTAGTATTATTCCAGGGTGAATATTCGGCAAGACGCTGGTCGCCACCATTGTCTATTCCTATTACAATTGCAGATTTACCTGTTTCATTGTAAATATTGTCCAGCGTTTCATCCACCTGCCATTCGCCGGAAAAACTGGTGTAATCATCAAAAAGGTTTTGCCCGTCCTGCATATAGATCACGGGATATTTTTTTCCGGAGGTTTGATAATCCGGCGGAAGATAGATCCATATTTTTCTGGTGCTGTTCAGCTGAGGAATTTTGAAATGCTCACTTAGTATCCTGACCTGAGAGTTGGCAGTATGGTTTTTTTCTTTCGGGACATTCCAGGATTTGATTTCGATGGGAATTATTAACTCCGAAATTGCCGGATCATAAATTCTATTAGCGGTCGTATTCCTGTTTTCGTCTGCCTCCACAGAATCCCAACTGCCTTTGGTAATCTTATATTCAGTTTTTTTATCAGGCTTCGGAATCGTTAAACTATAGTTTCCTTCCAGATCTTTTTTGAATTTGAATTGAGCATCTGAAGGATTCCATCCGTTAAGATCGGAAGCCATAAATATATCTGTATTTCCAGTATTTTCAGGTAATCTGATAATCCTGAATGTTACCTGAGAAATCAGATTGCTGCTCATCAAAATGAAAATTAGAGTCGATAATAATCTTGATACCGTTTTTTTCATCTTATTCTTGTTTTTTTGTGTAATGCTTGATGAAATTTACGGTTTTTTGTGCTATGTCGTTAGCATCTTCCAAACTGATATTGTTAAAAGTATGATTGGCATTATCTACCACAAAATACTGATGATTGATTTTATTTTCTTTAAGTTTTTCAACCAAATATTCAGATTGCCTGATATCTACAACATCATCTTCATTTCCGTGAAATATTAACGTTGGAACTGTGTTTTTCGTAATATAATTGGCGGGCGAGAGTTCCTTGCAGCGCTCTATGGCTTTATTTTTCTGCTGATTTATGTCAAAGCCTGTCAGCTGCATTATTTTTTTATGTCTGGTTTTATAAGTTTTCGGATAGTAAAATTTAAACCATTTTAGAATAGCGGAATGAGCATCCGTACGGAAAAGTTCATTTAAATCTGTAGGAGCATAGAAATTGACTGCATAGTTGAGTAGTGGAAGGCCTTGTGATTCGTCATTATTTTGGTTGTACGCCGTCAGCATGGCCAGATGTCCACCGGAAGATCCGCCCCAGATTCCGATATTTTCTGTGTCAATATTATATATTTCTTCGTTGTTTCTAACCCATTTCAATACATCTTTGATATCCTGAAGGCTACTCTCCAGATGATTTTGAGAATCAATATTGGTAAAGTCTGCGCTGATGACTGTGTATTGATTTTGGAGTAGCTGATTTAGGATATATGCACGGAATTTATGCATAATCATTTCTTTATTACCCACAGACCAAGCGCCGCCATGAATATAAATAACAACCGGCAGTTTTTTCCCGTTTGTGTGTTTTGGCTGATAAATGTCTAGTTTCAGAGGGGTATTTTCGGGTGTGTTTTTATAAACGATATCCCGATGCAAATTATAGCTTAGTTTGGGTTTAGGTAAACTGACATCTGAATTAATTTTTTCATGGCTTAGTTTATAGCTTAAGATACTCAGAATAATTAAGGAAACAACCAGTACGATTCTGTATTTTACTTTCATTAAAGATTTATTGCTTACCAAATATAGAAAAAATGTCTAAAATATTATGTTAAATCCGGATTTATGAAAAATTTATGTTTTCAATTCAGCTTTGCAAGGCTATCTTTCGTAAATTTGAGACGCTTTTTTGGAGAATTAACCAAAAAAAATATTAATAAAAATCTATTTTAGTAATGACGACAAAATACGATCAGATCCCAAGCTCATTGTTCATAAAAAACAGGAAAAAGTTTGCGGAGAAAATGCTTCCAAAATCTCTTGCGGTTTTTAATTCCAATGATATCTATCCCATAAGTGCGGATTCTACAATGCCTTTTCAGCAGCATCGTGACATTTTTTATCTGAGTGGAGTAGATCAGGAAGAAAGCATTCTTGTAATTTTTCCGGATGCTTATCTGGAAGAGAACAGGGAGATTTTGTTTTTACGGGAAACAAACGATCATATTGCAGTTTGGGAAGGAGAGAAGCTGACTAAAGATCAGGCTTATGAAGTGTCGGGAATCAAAACAGTTTATTGGCTTAGTGATTTCGATAAAATTTTTAAAAGCCTGATGTACGAAGCAGAAAATGTTTATCTCAACAAAAATGAACATTACAGGAGTGCTGTAGAAACAGAACTGAGGGAAGATCGATTCATCAAAAAGATACAGGCAGATTTTCCGATGCACAATTATAAAAGGAGTAATCCTATTCTTCAGCGTTTGAGAAGCATTAAGGAACCAGAAGAATTAGCTTTAATTCAAAATGCGTGTAACATTACAGAAAAAGGAATCAGAAGATTGTTGGCTTTTATTAAGCCAGGCGTTTGGGAATATGAAATTGAAGCTGAACTGATTCATGAATTTGTAAAAAACAGAAGCCGTGGATTTGCTTACACACCAATTATTGCCAGTGGAAATAATGCCAATGTTCTTCATTATATTGCTAATAACCAGCAATGCAAAGATGGTGATGTGATTCTTTTGGATGTAGGAGCAGAATATGCCAATTATTCCAGTGATCTTACGAGAACTATTCCTGTAAACGGAAAATATACTGCCAGACAAAAGGAAATCTATAATGCCGTATTAAAATGTAAAGTTGAAGCAGAGGATCGTCTGGTTGCAGGAAATAACTGGCACAGATTCCATAAAGAAATGGGCGAAGTTTATACTTCCGAATTGCTTCAGTTAGGATTAATTGACAAAGCTGATGTTCAGAATGAAGACCCGAAATGGCCGGCTTATAAAAAATATATGATGCACGGAACTTCCCACCATATGGGATTGGATACGCACGATTACGGAATCCTGACTGATGATTTTGTTGAAAATATGGTATTTACCAATGAGCCTGGTTTCTATATTCCGGCGGAAGGATTTGGAGTAAGAATCGAGGATGATTATGTGATTCAGACATCAGGGAAACCATTTAATATGATGGCCAATATTCCAATTACTGTTGATGAAATTGAGGATCTGATGAATTCTTAAATATAAATTATGCAAAAAAAAATCCCGATAGTTTTTCACTTATCGGGATTTTTATTTATTAATTCTAATTTAGCCTCTCAACTTTCAACCATCAACTCTCAACCAAAATTATTTCTTGAAAAATTCCATCAGGTCCAGATAGTTTTTCTGATTTACACCGTGGCCGCTCATATATTCTCTAAAAGAAAAATAGGCGCTGAGATCATATAAAAGATCTGCCGCTTTTCTTCCCCATTCCAAAGGAATCACGGCATCATCTGTCCCGTGTGAAATAAAGAAACGCAGGTTTTCATATTTCTTTTTGTCCCTAACGATGTTTTTCAGGAGTTTCTCTTCCGGATAAGAGCTGAGGCAAACAATTTTCGAAAACAGATCCGGATATTGCAATGCCAGAGAATAAACAATCATTCCGCCCTGGCTGAATCCGCAAAGATGCGTCGGATTATTAGTAAGTCCATATCTGTTGCTGATAGCCATAATATTTTCCATCACTGTCTTTACAGCATCATTACCTTCCGTTTCATCTATAAAATTCTCGGCGCTGTTGAAGTCGATATCAAACCAGGCAAATCCGCCGTAATTAGAATTTTTTGGTGCCCGTAAACTCACTACGATCCAATCCTCAGGCAGCGTAGGCACGAAACTGAAAAGATCTTCTTCATTGCTTCCGTAGCCGTGAAGCATAAATAATATAGGTGTTTCGGGTGTTATATTTTGCGGTTCTCTAACCAGATGTTGTAATTCCATAAGTGTGCAAATATAACTAAAACCACAATTTTACGAATATTAAATTATTATTTTCAATCCTTTTCTAACAATTAAAATGCTAATTTTGTAGGACAAAAATTTCTATTTATCAATGGACAAAATACCTAGTGTAGATCTGCGTGATTTCCTTTCGGACAACCCGGAACGCAAACAGAAATTTGTAAATGAAATCGGAAAAGCTTATGAAGAAATTGGTTTTGTAGCACTCAAAGGCCATTTTCTTGATGACCAGTTAGTAGATGAACTTTATGGTGAGGTGAAGAATTTCTTCGAATTGCCAGAAGAAACCAAGCTCAAGTACGAAATTCCCGGAATAGGCGGCCAGCGTGGCTATGTCGGCTTCGGTAAAGAAACGGCAAAAGGTTTCAAAAAAGGTGACCTGAAAGAGTTCTGGCATTTTGGCCAGTATCTTTCGGAAGACTCTAAGTATAAGGAGGTTTATCCTGATAATGTAGTGGTAGAAGAACTTCCAAAATTCAATGAAGTAGGAAAGGAGACTTATCAGATGTTGGAAAAAACGGGTAAATATGTTCTGAGAGCTTTGGCTTTGTATCTTGGTTTGGACGAGTTTTATTTTGATGATAAAATTTCCCAGGGAAATTCTATCCTGAGACCAATCCATTACCCGCCAATTACGGAAGAGCCGGATGATGCTGTTCGCGCCGCTGCTCACGGAGATATTAACCTGATCACATTGCTGATGGGATCTCAGGGAAAAGGATTGCAGGTTCAGAATCATAACGGTGACTGGATTGATGCTATTGCTGAGCCGGATGAACTGATGATTAATGTGGGTGATATGTTATCCAGACATACCAATAACAAGCTGAAATCTACCATTCACAGAGTGGTAAACCCGCCAAGAGAACTTTGGGGAACTTCCAGATATTCAATTCCTTTTTTTATGCATCCCATCAGCGAGATGTCGCTCAATGCACTAGAAAATTGTGTGGATGAAAATAACCCTAAATTGTATCCTGATACAACGGCCGGCGAGTTTCTCCGTGAAAGACTGATAGAATTAGGATTGATAAAAATCTAATCTTCAATTCATTTAAAAACAAACAACTCCGACATTTGCCGGAGTTGTTTTTTTTATAATGTTGATATTTTAAATTGCCTTCACAATAAAATAGTTCTTTTTACCTTTTTGCAAAAGAAGGAATTTTCCGTCAATCAGATCATTTTCAGAAACTGAATAATCTGCACCGACTTTTGTTTTGTTGACGGCAATAGAATTACCTTTGATTTCTCTCTGCGCTTCACTTTTTGATTTTAAAAAGCCGGTCTTTTCGGAAATCAGATCCACAATGTTACTTTCAATCATATCAGATTTTGATAATTCTTTTTGAGGAACACCGTCAAAAACCTGAAGGAACAATTCTTCATCAAGTGCAATGAGATCTTCCGCAGTGGATTGTCCGAACAGAATCTGAGAAGCTTTAAGAGCTTTTTCATATTCCTCCTGCCCGTGAACCCAAACCGTCACTTCTTTTGCCAGTTTTTTCTGTAGCTTTCTCTCGTGAGGCACTGTTTTATGATCTTCAACCAAAGCTTCAATTTCTTCTTTTGGAAGAAACGTGTAGAATTTGATAAACCTTTCTGCATCGTCATCTGTTGCATTCAGCCAGAATTGGTAGAATTTATAAGGCGAAGTTTTCTTAGCATCCAGCCAGTAATTTTCGCCGCTTTCCGATTTCCCGAATTTTGAGCCGTCTGCTTTGGTAATTAGCGGAACTGTCAAAGCATAAGCTTCACCTTGTGCTTTTCTACGGATTAGTTCTGATCCAGTTGTGATAATTCCCCATTGATCCGAGCCGCCCATTTGCAGTTTTACACCTTCATTCTGGTAAAGGTGAAGATAATCGTAGCCTTGCAAAAGCTGGTAAGTGAATTCCGTAAAACTCATTCCATCTACTCCGGAATCGCCGGAAAAACGTTTCTTGACAGAATCTTTCGCCATCATATAATTGACCGTGATGTGTTTTCCGATATTTTTTGCAAAATCAAGGAAAGTAAAATCTTTCATCCAGTCATAGTTATTGACCAAAATAGCTTTATTATCGCCATCTCCATCAAATTTCAAAAATCTTGACAACTGTTTTTTAAGACAATCTACATAATAAAGAAGCGTTTGCTCATCCAAAAGATTACGTTCTGCAGATTTTCCGGAAGGGTCGCCAATCATACCTGTTGCGCCACCTACCAAGGCAATCGGCTGGTGACCGTATTGCTGGAAATGCGCAAGGATCTTGATCTGGATCAGACTTCCGATATGCAAGGAATCCGCAGTTGGGTCAAACCCGATGTAAGCTTTTGTCATTTCTTTATCCAGTTGATCTTCCGTTCCCGGTGTCATATCAGAAAAAAGTCCACGCCATTTCAGCTCTTCGATAAATGCATTCATTGTCTTTAAAAATTTTCGTGCAAAGATAATAATAAGTTGTGGGAATGTGTGTTTTCTGGCTATTATATATTGAACTATTACAAAATCATATTGTAAATTTGCAATATGAATCATAATACAATTTGTGCATTGGCAACCGCTAACGGAATCGGAGCTATTGGGATTATAAGAATATCCGGAAGTCAGTCTTTTGAAATTGCCAATAAAGTTTTTGAAGGTAAAAACTTGGAAACATCCGAGTCTCACACCGTGCATTACGGATTCATAAAAGATGACAATGAGGTGATTGATGAGGTAATGGTTTCTGTTTTTCGCGCACCTAAAACATTCACAGCCGAAGATTCTGTGGAGATTTCTTTTCACGGTTCTCCTCACATTGCCAAAAAAATTCTCGAAGTTCTGATAAAAAACGGAGCAAGAATGGCAAAAGCCGGTGAGTTTACGATGCGTGCTTTTATGAATGGCAGAATTGATCTCGCACAGGCTGAATCTATTGCAGATCTCATAGCTTCCGAAAATGAAGCATCCAGAAAAGTAGCTCTCAATCAGCTAAAAGGTGGGATTTCCAATGAGATTTCTTTCCTAAGAAATGATCTCCTTAATTTTACTTCATTAATCGAACTGGAATTGGATTTTGCAGAAGAAGATGTGGAGTTTGCAGACCGAACGGCATTGACATCATTATTAAAAAAAATTGAAGATAAATTAATTTCACTGATTGATAGTTTCCAGTACGGAAATGCTATCAAAAACGGAACAGCAGTCGCAATTATTGGAAAACCAAACGCGGGAAAATCTACACTTCTGAATGCTTTGTTGAAAGAAGAGCGAGCCATTGTTAGTAATATTGCCGGAACTACAAGAGATACAATTGAAGAAATCCTTCATATCAAAGGTCACGCTTTCCGGTTGATAGACACGGCTGGCTTAAGAGAAACTTCTGATGAGATTGAAGCTATTGGTGTCAAAAAAGCAAAGGAAAAAGTTGAAAATGCTGAGATTCTGGTTTATCTGGCAGACGCAGGAACAGAAGATTTCTCAGAAGATATCGAGATGATAAAATCTTTACTAAGAGAAGATTTAAAACTGATTATATGCGCCACAAAAATTGACGAGGTAATTCCGACTCAATATGAAAAGTTAGAGCAGATTTTCAGAAATGGTATCTCAACTGATTTTGATTTTATTAAAATTTCGGCGGTTGAAAATCAGAATATTCAGGATTTTAAAAACGAATTGTCTTCTTATGTAGAACATCTGAAATCCGAAGAAGGCAATGTTGTGATAACCAACCAACGTCATTATGAGGCTTTGCAGAAATCGCTGAATTCGGTCAAAAGAGTAGAAGATGCTGTAAGCTCACAGATTACAACAGAACTTCTGGCTTATGAACTTCGTAACGCGTTGGAATATCTTGGTGAGATTTCCGGTGAATTTACGAATGATGAAGTGCTTGGAAATATTTTCAGTAAGTTTTGTATCGGGAAGTAATCACTAATTTCTAAACACCATAATACATTTATACAACCTGCATAAATAAAGGAAAATCAGAAAGTGTTAATTGACATTTTCTGACATTTGTTGACATCTTTTATACCACTAAATGTGTTACTTCGTTATTTTTAATTTCTAAAAAAATGAATTTTTATGATACTCTAAGAGAAATTTAAACGGTAAATTATAGTAGATACACGCAAATACTGCTTAATACAGAGAGATTATTAACATAAAGAAAATCGGAAAGTATCAAATGAGCAGTAACATCAGGATTGAGAAGATTTATAAAATTTATAATTTACAGCTTAAATCAAATGTAAATTTTAGCAAAGCAATTTTAAAATTTTATATTTGCGGTCTATTTTAATAAATTATAACTTATAAAACAGATGAAAGAACTAATCGAAAAGATTAATGCTGAGTTTGAATCATTCTCTAAAGAGGCAGAACAGCAATCCGAAAAAGGGAACAAAGCGGCAGGTACAAGAGCTAGAAAATCAGCTTTGGAACTAAGTAAATTGTTCAAAGAATTCAGAAAAGCAAGTGTTGATGCAAGCAAAGCTTAAACATTTGTTATTCTAAAAAAAGATCCCAAATGCATTTTGCATTTGGGATTTTTCATTTGTTTGTTTTGCTGATTTCACGATTGTATTCAAAAATTTCTGAGGCTTTTTTATCCCAATGTTTTTGGGGCAAAAGAATTTTTTGAACTTATTTAGATTAGCCCAGTGATTATCCTTGCTATCAACATATCTGAAATATTGATAGAGTCTTTATTATCAGATATCTTACAAAAAGAGATTAATCAGAGCTAAAGTAGAAGTGATATGACTCAAATCATAAGATGTCTCTAAACATCTCTGTAACTTTGATATTACCAAAAATAAAAGTTTTATGAAAAAATTAATTTTAGCCTTGGTAATTGGAGCGATCTTCAGTTGCAAGGACAATAAATCTAGTGAGAAATATAGAGCAGATTCCCTGTCTAATGCCAATGATCAGGAATCTTCTTCATCTGTGAATAATACTGCGATTCCTAATAGCAGTAATCTCAATTCCAGTACCACAACTCCAAATGACAGACTTTCAACACGCAGAGATTCTGTTAATAATCGTTAGCTAAAACAAGAAATTTTTCATTACAATAGACATTAAGAGTCAATTGTTTTTAAAATAACCTTATTAATTAAAGTTAATAAGGTTATTCTTGTTTTATTATATGATTGATTATCAATTTGTTGGAATGGTTTTTGTTGGTTTGATAAATGACACAATGTAATTATTAATATTTCGTGTTTTTGAAAGTAAGACTTTTAGGATCATAAGAAAATAAAATCATCTGTTATGATTATAGAAGAATTAATTTTAGAATCCCTTGGTGCAGATACAGAACATCATTCAGCGGGCAGTACGATTTTTACAGAAGGAACTAAGCCCAACTATTATTTTCAAATTGTTGAAGGCGAAGTAAAGCTGAATAATTATAATGAAAGCGGCAAAGAAGTTATTCTTGATATTCTTGGCAAAGGTGAAAGCTTTGGAGAATCCATGCTGTTTACTAACAATCTTTATCCTGTAAATGCAGAAGCATTATTGTCCTGTCAAATCCTGAAGATCTCCAAACAAAAATTTTTAAAATTCTTGGAAAAAAATCCAGAAAATTATCTGGATACTCTAAAAAGTATTTCAAACTCAATTTACTTCAGATATGTAATGGGACAATCTATAAGTTCTCAAAATCCTGTCTCCAAACTAAAATCTTTTATGGATTATCTGAAAGGTCTTCAAGCAAATTGCAGAGAACCTTTTTCTTTCCAGATTCCGCTTACAAGGCAGCAAATGGCGAGTTTTACAGGACTTTGTGTAGAAACTACAATCCGAACTTTAAAAGTTATGGAAAGGAATAAAATTATAAAAATACGGAATCATAAGGTGTTTTATTAATTATGATGATTGTTCCCAGGCATCAGTAATACATTTTGAATGTTCTTATAATGTTTAACAAATCAATAAAAAGACTACTATGAAAAAGCGAGAGAAAATTGTAATTATAGGCGGGGGTTTTGCCGGAGTTGAACTAGCAGAGAGACTGCTTAAGGCTGATATGGATGTCGAAGTAATATTAGCTGATAGAAATAATTATAATTTTTTTCCGCCATTACTATATCAAGTCGCTACAGGATTTCTGGATGTTTCCAATATCAGTTATCCTTTCAGAAAACATTTCAGGGCAAACAACAGATTCTCTTTCATTATGGGAAGTTTAGAAGAAATCATCCCTCAAGAAAATAAAATCATAATGAGTTGTGGTGAAGTTACTTACACCAAATTGATTCTGGCAACGGGAACTGTCACCAATTATTTCGGTAACCAAAGTATACAGGAAAATGCACTTCCGATGAAAACTGTAAGTGATGCCATCAATCTTAAGAACAAAATTCTTGACAGACTCGAGAAAGCATCTAAAACAGAAGATGAAACTCTGAGAAAAAAACTGACAACCTTTGTTATTGCTGGAGGTGGACCAACAGGCGTAGAAGTCGCAGGAATGTTGAGCGAATTGCGACAAAATATTCTTTATAAAGATTACCCGGAACTTAAAAACTCGGCATTTGATATTTATTTAATCGATGGTTTGGCTAATATTCTTGCACCTATGAGCAAAGAATCGCAACAATATGCCAAAAAAACTTTGGAGAATAGCGGCGTATTTATCAGGTTGGGACAAAACGTAAAAGATTATAATGATGGTATTGTTCATCTCGCAGACGGCACTTCTATTGCCAGTGCCAATCTGATTTGGACCGCTGGCGTTACAGCTCAGAAATTCAAAGGCTTGCCAGATAAAGCTTACGGCAAAGGAAATAGATTGCTGGTCAATTCTTTTAATGAGTTGATTGACAATCCTGATGTTTTTGCATTGGGAGATACTTGTTTTATGACGTCTGATCCAAAATTCCCGCAAGGTCATCCGCAATTGGCTCAGGTAGCCATTCAGCAAGGTAGATTGTTAGCGAAGAATATTATTTTGAATAATAAGGGAAAAGAACGTAAATCATTTATTTACAAAGACAGAGGTTCTATGGCAATTATCAAGCGAAACAGAGCCGTTGCCGATCTTCCCAAACCGTTTAAACACTTTAATGGATTCTTTGCCTGGCTGATTTGGATCTTTGTCCATCTGATGTCGTTAATCAATATCAGAAATCGGGTAATGACATTCTTCAACTGGATGATTTCCTACACAACACGGGATCAGCCATTAAGAATGATTATCGATCCTTCAAAAAAATAATCATCTTCAATTGTACAGCAACATTTATAAGTCTTGGGATAATTTTATTGTGTTAAATGTCAATCACATTTTGGATATTATATGATTATCTAACTTCTATGACTCAAATCATAAAATGTTTCTCTGATAACAATATAACTTTGATTAACCATAAAAAAAGTTATTATGAAAAAGTTATTTGTTATTTCTTCAGTTCTATTATTATTTAGCTGTAACAGCAATAAATCTCCTGAAACTTCAGAATCTATAGAGATAGACAGCACTAATATGGCTTCGGACTCTCTTAATTCTTCCAATAAAAAAAGTAATGACACAATTTCACAAAATGATTCGCTGTCTGTAAAAAAAGATTCGGTTAAAAAGCGTTAATTCCCAAAATCCAGATTATAATGATAACCTCACTAATTATTTAGCGAGGTGTTTTGCTTGCTATGTAATCAATTGATAATCAATTTATTGGAATGGGTTTTGTAATGTTTTGTAAAATAATATTTACGTAATGAAAAATCAAAAATTACCAAAAAATTTAAAAGTTGAACAACTTCAAGACCACACAACGGACAATGAAGGTCAAGCATTATCAACCAATCAAGGACTGAAAATCAATAATAATCAGGATTCTCTGAAATCAGGAGAAAGAGGGCCGAGTTTATTGGAAGATTTTATCCTCAGAGAAAAAATCACGCATTTTGACCACGAGAGAATCCCTGAAAGAATCGTTCACGCTCGAGGTTCTGGCGCACACGGGATTTTCAAACTCACTGAAAGTCTTGAAAAATATACCAAAGCTAAGTTCCTGACTGAAGTTGGAAAAGAAGTTCCCGTTTTTGTGAGATTTTCCACAGTTGCGGGAAGCAGGGGAAGCACAGATTTGGCAAGAGATGTCAGAGGTTTTGCAGTTAAATTTTATACCGATGAAGGTAATTATGATCTGGTGGCGAATAATATGCCCGTATTCTTCATTCAGGATGCGATGAAGTTTCCGGATTTGGTACACGCAGTAAAACCCGAGCCGGACAATGAGATTCCGCAAGCCGCTTCTGCACACGATACATTTTGGGATTTTATTTCATTGATGCCCGAAAGTATGCATATGATTATGTGGCTGATGAGCGACCGCGCCATCCCAAGAAGTTACCGGATGATGGAAGGTTTCGGTGTACATTCCTTCAAATTTATCAATAGCGAAGGCGATGTACATTTTGTTAAATTCCATTTCAAACCTAAATTGGGTGTTCATTCAGTTGCGTGGGATGAGGCGACAAAAATCTCAGGAAAAGACCCGGATTTTCACAGAAGAGACCTTTGGGAAGCGATTGAAAATGGTGCATTTCCGGAGTGGGAATTCGGTGTTCAGTTGATTCCTGAAGAAAATGAAAATGATTACGATTTTGATCTACTTGACCCTACCAAATTAGTTCCCGAAGAATTGGTTCCGGTTCAGATTATCGGAACATTAACCTTAAATAGAAACCCGGATAATTTCTTTGCAGAAACTGAGCAGATTGCTTTCCATCCGGGACATCTAGTTCCTGGAATTGACTTCAGTAATGACCCGTTACTACAAGGTCGATTATTTTCTTACACAGATACGCAATTATCCAGATTAGGCTCTCCCAACTTTCACGAAATTCCAATCAACAGGTCTGTCAATACGGTGCACAATAACCAACGAGATGGTCATATGCGTCAGCAAATCGTTAAAGGAAAAGTAAGCTATGAACCTAACTCTATTGGTGGTGGATGTCCCTATCAGGCGATGATCAAAGATGGAGGATTTGCTTCACACGCAGAAAGAGTAGATGGACATAAAATCCGTGCAAGAAGTGAAAGTTTCGTGGATCATTATTCTCAAGCCAAATTATTTTACAACAGTCAGTCTGAGCCGGAAAAGACGCATTTGCAGAAAGCCTTGATTTTTGAATTGTCAAAAGTGACGATTCCAGCCATCAGAGAAAGATTGGTTGGTCAGTTATTATTCATCAACAAAGATTTGGCTGCGACTGTTGCTAAGAAAGTAGGCGTAGATGTTATCAAGTTGAAACAACCAAACGGAAGCATTCCTGCGGACACCGATCCAAAAACCTTGCAAAGCAAAGAAACCAAACCAAGTTTAGCTGCTTCAGAAGCATTAAGTATGAAAAATACGGTGAAGGACTCCATAGAAAGCCGCGTAATTGGATTTATAATGGAAAATGGCGTGAAGGCTGCTGATGTTCAGATGTTGAAATCAAAATTGGAAAAGAAAGGCGCAGATGTTCAGATTATTTCCGGAAGTCTTTCACAAGTGACTGCTGATGATGGAACGGTTTTCATTCCAAAACACTCCTTAACCAGTACGGCAAGTGTTTGTTTTGACGCGTTATATCTATGCAGCGGAAGAGATTCTGCTGAGATTCTTATGAATATGGAAAACAAACCAGGAACACTCCATTTTGTGAATGAGGCATATAAACATTGTAAAGCTATTTATTTCGGTAAAGAAACTGATGCAATTTACAATGAAAGTAACGTCGGAACAAAAAATCACGAAGACCCTGCAATTGTCAATTCTGAAATCAAAAATGCTGATGAAGCTTTCATCAAAGCCGTAGCCAACCATCGCGTTTGGGAACTTGAAGTTGAAAGGAATAATCCAGCATAAAAATAAATCCAAATCATCAAAAATATTAAAGTTATGAAAGCAGCAGTTTTTCACGAACTGACGAGCAAGTGCTTTTCCTGACAGATATTTTTCCAACTGGTTGTACCGGCGTTATCTGGGGCGAATTGAAAGGTGGCGAATCTGTAGCGATTTTCGGAGCAGGACCTCTTGGTTCCATGGCTGCGAAAAGTGCGATTCTTCACAATGCCGGAAAAGTGATTGTCATCGATACTTTACAATACAGACTGGATCAAATCAAAAAATTGACTGGTTGCGAAACGATTCTTTGGGAAGATGCAAAACAAACTGTTGAGCAGATAAGGGAATTCACAAACGGACGAGGTGCAGATCTCTGTATTGATGCAGTCGGATTTGAGCCTGAGAGAAATCTCCTAGATAAAGCTAAAGCCGTTCTCAATTTTGAAAAAAGTTCTATCAAAGTTTTAGAGGCTTGTTTAAGCGGAGTTCGTCGCGGCGGAATAGTTTCCGTTTTGGGTGTTTATCCGGTAAATTATGATAATTTCAGAGTCGGACAGATATTTGATAAAGGAATTACTTTGAAAGCTGGGCAATCGCCGGTTCACGCTATTGTTGACAAACTTTTGAATTATGTAGAAACCGGACAGGTGAAATTAGATGATATTATAACGCACAGACTTTCTCTAAGCGACGTTGCAAAAGGATATGAAATCTTTCATAAAAAAGAAGACAATTGTGTCAAGGTCGTTTTAGACCCGTGGAAGTAACTTTTTATTATAACTGGAATAAAAAAACAGGAGACTTTTGATCTCCTGTTTTATTTTATCATATGTTTCTCTTTATTTTTTAAGTTCCAATTTGCCTTTAAATTCGTGGCATGAATCTTTGATTTTTTTCAATTGTTCTGATACAATTTCTTTACTTGCTTCATCTAATTCTCCAGTATCAAGTGCTTCCTGATAAGCTTGAATCGCAGCATTTTCGCCAAACAAAACATTTTCTAAAGTAGAAGATTCCAGACTGCTGAGCAACACGGAATTTTTGATATCAATCCACGCTCTGTGCAAAGTTCCTGCGACTGATGCAGAATCTTCTGGTTTTCCGCCTCGTTCGGTAATCAGATTTATCAATTCATTTTTGAAAACTTTGGTTTGCGAAGTCATATGTTCGTAATCGTCCTGTAGATCGTGATTCATTTCCCATATTTTACCTTCTACCTTTTCAAATCCTTCCAATCTGTCATTGCTTATGTGGAGAAGGTCATTCAGTAATTCAATTGTTTTTTGATTTTCCATTTTAATATTGATTTAGTATGAAGTGGAACTTACAAGAATAATGCCTTTGATTTAACATAATATTTTAATTAAAAATGAATTTAGTTTTTTAATAAAATGTTAAGAATGAATTTTGTGATGTTAAATTTTTGATTACTAATTAGAAAATTATCTAACTGTTTTTAACTTTTAATTATATGATTTTAAATACAATATAATTGGTTTTGTAAACTGAATTAATTAAAATGTAAAAAATATGATTGATTATTATGACTCAAATCATATACTTATCGATGTTATTGTGTTTAGCTTTGGATTACCACATTTCACAAACAGAATTGCTGTTCTAAATACTAGTCACGGATCAGCAATTTTATCACTAAATATTAATATAAAAAATTCAAAGTTATGAACACTAGAAATTCAAGAAGCCGTTCAAACAATTCGTCCAATTCTTCAAACGATGCAAAATCTGTTTTCGAAGAAATTTATCAACTAGGTTACGACCACGGATTCAACGATGCCTCGGAAGATGAAGATTACGATGATGACTTTTCTGACTACGAGGAGGATTATGACGATTACGAAATATCAAATTATGATGATGACGATGATGACGATTACGATGATGAGGAGTACGATGACGACGAAGACGAAGACTATGATGATGATGAGGAAGATTACGATGACGATGATTACGATGATAACCGTGGTGGGTCGCGCGGCGGAAGAGGCAGTCAGCAGCGTGACAACCAAGGAAGATTTACGTCTCGTGCAGGACGTTCAGGAGGTTCACAAGGTTCCGGAGGTATTTCCAATTCTGGTTCAGGCAGGGGAACATCGAGAAGAGGTTTTGCATCTATGAGTAAATCCGAACGTACAAGAATTGCAAGGATGGGCGGCGAAGCATCTCACGGCGGCGGTCGATCATCTGGCTCAGGAAGGTCGGGTTCTGGTTCATCTAGCTCAGGTCGAGCTGGTAATTCCGGATCTGGCAGAGGAAGTTCTAATTCCGGAACATCAGGCAGAAGCTCTGGGTCGGGCAACGGAACATCCAAAAGAGGATTCGCATCTATGAGTAAATCCGAACGTACAAGAATTGCAAGAATGGGCGGTGAAGCGTCTCACGGCGGCGGTCGATCATCTGACTCCGGTTCTGGCAGAGGAAGATCCAATTCCGGAACATCAGGCGGAAACTCAGGGTCAGGCAACGTAACGTCCAGAAGAGGATTTGCATCTATGAGTAAAGCTGAACGTACAAGAATTGCAAGGATGGGCGGAGAAGCGTCTCACGGCGGCGGCCGGTCTTCAGGATCTGGAAGATCAGGATTCGGAGGAAGAAGAAATAATTCTTAATTTTTTTTGCCTCACTTTATTATAAACTTGATTACCTCTCAATGGAGGTAATCATTTTTAAACTCATTTAAAATCAATCATTATGGCTACTAAAACAGAAAATAATAACAGTTCTACAGTTAATAAAGATACTGTAGAAAATCTAACGCAAACACCGCTACAATCTCAAACTGAAAAAAAAGATCAAAGCATGTCAGAATCGCCTTTGCACAAGCTCTTTGTGGATGCTCTGAAGGATATTTATTATGCAGAAAATGCAATTGTGGATGCGTTGACTAAGATGGAAGCAGCCGCAACAACGGAAGAATTAAAAGATGCTTTTGAAGATCATCAGCTACAGACCAAAAAACATATCAGCCGTTTGGAAAAAGTTTTTAAACTGATTGGTGAACACGCTGAGCAAAAAGAATGTAAAGCTATTGTAGGCATCATCAAAGAAGGTGAAGAGATTATCAAATCTACAGAAGAAGGTTCTATGACTCGGGATGTAGGATTAATTATCGCTGCACAGAAAGTGGAACATTATGAGATTGCAACTTACGGTGGCCTTGTCCAGTTAGCGATTACAATGGAACACCATAAAGCTGCTGATCTTTTGGAAAAAACTTTGCAGGAAGAAGAGGATACTGATCTGTTATTAACAGAGATTGCAGAATCTTCTATCAACATAAATGCTGAGCAGGAAGAATAGATTTAAATTATAAAATATAAAGCCATACACATCTGTTTTTTGTATGGCTTTTATTTAATAATCATATAAATTATGATATCAAAAGGCACTTTAATTTTTTTTGTGACAATTTCTAAAATATCCAATATCCAATATCCAATAATTTCTTAAAGGGAATTACAGGCTATACTTCAGGAAGTTGTGGACTAAGTTTTTGCAAAATTCTCAATTTGTCCTGTGTTACAAACACATCACTCGGTATGAATTCCGACATTATTGCGACATATAAGCTGAGGATGCAAATCCTGAACGAATAAAAACTATAAAAGAAAAAATAAAATAATAATGATTAAAGAAAATTATTTACAATTAGAAGGTAAATCAGTATTGATCTCGGGAGCGGACAGCGGTATCGGAAAAGCTGTAGCACTACTTTTTGCCAAGAACGTTGCCGACATAGCAATTATCTACCATAATGACGATAAGAGCGCCGAAAAAACTAAAGCAGAAATTGAACAATTGGGAAGAAAGGTTATTCTGTTTTCTGGTGATGTGAATGATTCTTATTTCTGCAAAGAGACAGTTTACAAAACGATTGCTGAATTCGGTAAGCTGGATGTTCTGATTAACAACGCAGGCGTCCAGTTTCCCGCAGACAGTATTTTGGATTTGGATGAAAATAATATCAGGACAACTTTCAATGCCAATATCATCGGAATGATTTTGCTTACTAAAGCTGCTTTCCCATATCTTGAAAACGGTTGTTCTATTATAAACACAACATCTGCCACAGCCTATCAGGGACACAAACAATTATTAGATTATTCAGCGACAAAAGGTGCAATTGTTTCTTTCACAAGATCTTTGGCTCTGCAATCGAAACCAAAAGGTATCCGTGTCAATGCCGTAGCACCAGGCCCAGTTGCGACACCGCTTACCAAAGAAACTTTCGGCGAAAAAGAGGAAGATCCAAATAAACTGCCATTCGAAAGAAACGCAACACCGGAAGAAGTGGCTGCAAGCTTTCTATTTTTGGCGACTGATGCTTCTGTTCAGATTACAGGGCAAGTATTACACCCCAATGGTGGATTGATCGTCAATGGGTAATTAATTTTTTCAGAGCATCACAGGAAAAACAGAATTATAACCTGAGCGAAATTTTAAAAGGAACTTTTCTCGTGTGCAATCCGGAATGTTCGGTTTCATTCGTGGGAAATCACGATACGCAAAGACTTCAGGCATTGGAATCTACAGTAGAAGACTGGTTCAGGCCGATTGCTTACGCAGTTATTTTACTGTCAGAAAATGCTTATCCGTGCGTGTTCTATCCTGATCTGTTCGAAGCAGAATATGTTGATAAAAATGCAGATGGTAAAGATGAGAACATTGTAATGCCAAAAGTTGAGATTCTTCCAAATTTGATGCAGGCTCGTCAGAAGTTTGCGTACGGAGAACAGGTCAATTATTTCGATCATCCGAATTGCATTGCCTGGATCAGAAAGGGTAATGAAGATCGTAATGGCTGCGTTGTTATCGTCTCTAATAGCGCGGAAGGTTACAAAACAATTGATCTCGGAAAAGAAAATGCTCGGAGAAAGTTTTTCGATTTTCTGGGATTTCGGAAAGAAATCATTGATCTCGACGAGAATGGAAAAGGAATCTTTTGGGTTAATGCTGCATCCGTCAGTGTTTGGGTTAAATGTCAGAATTAATCTAAAAATACAAGTTACGAACAGAGATAAAGTGCAGTGGAATAGTACAGAAATCTTGTGGAATTGCCCTAGTAATGGAATACGCTGCAGTATTGATAGTTAAGTATGACGGCGTATTCTGTAATTAGTATTGCTAAGGTCAGAGATAAAAATTTATAGATAGTAAAGTAAAATAACTTGCTAATCTTTCTTAAAATAATCTTCTGATTTTGACTTCCTGCTTAATTTTGCCATAACTAAAAATATTTGCAATAATAATGGGAATCATTGTGACGGGAATTAGTGTGTAATAACCAAATCCTTTGGTAAACGTAAAATAATTACAGCCAATTACCAACAACAAGAAAAAAATCATAAAACCAATAAACTGCGCTTTGGCCTTTTTAAGCGATTTTAAAAGCTTATCGTTTGATAGTTTTGAAAGGTTTTCCGAATTTTTCATTTTATAACATTTTGTAATACAATACAATTTGAATTCCAACTCTTAAATTTCCGCTTACCCTAAACCGAATACTTCTGCGAGTGGAAAATCAGGATTGTTTTTATTTCAGGATATTTAAGTCGAGAATGGTTTTAAAATTTCTTTCGAACGTTCTGACAACAGAATTGTAAGCTATCTAACGAAACGTAGAAGCGAAGAATTTTCTAATTCATATCCGCTATCGGGAATTCCGGGAAATAATTAAAACGTGACGGTTTTCATCAGCAATGTTGTTTGCAGGGTTTATGTAAATCGCATTCACCAAACGTGTGTATGATTTTGTTAACAAAAAATGGTATTTTTGGCTCAGGCAGTTCGTTCAGCAATATTAATATCAAAAATCCTTAATCAATGTTCCTTAACAAAAAAATAAATGCAGTAAGTTACGGTGAAGTGCTCTTCGATGTTTTTGATGATGAAAAGAAAATCGGTGGTGCGCCGCTCAATCTGGCTTTGAGGACAGCTTCATTCGGGTTTCCTGTTTCAATGATAAGTGCGGTTGGAAATGACGAAGACGGAAAAGTGATTTGCGATTACATCAACGAAAATCAAGTTAATACAAGTGGAATTGTTACAAAGAAAGACTACGAAACTGGAATAGTTCAGGTAACACTGAATGACCATGGTTCAGCAACTTATGAAATCAAATTTCCATCAGCCTGGGATTTTATCGGGTTGAATGATGATATAACTAATATTGTAAAAAATGCAGATGTTTTTTTCTTCGGAAGTTTGATTTGCAGAAATGATGTTTCGAGAAATACACTTTTCAGCCTTCTGGATTCTAATCCTGAAATGTTCAAAGTTTTTGATGTGAATCTGAGAAAACCATATTACAATATTGAACTTCTCAAACAATTGATGAATAAAGCCGATTTCATCAAATTCAATGATGAGGAAATTCTTGAAATAGCTTCAGAATTAGGTTTTAAATCTGACAATCTGGAAGAAAATATCCGTTTCATTTCAGATAAAACCAAAACAAATTCTATATGTGTGACCTTAGGAAAACGCGGCTCAGTATTGTTATGGAATGGCAAAATGTACCAACATGCCGGTTATACTGTTATAGTAGCTGATACGGTTGGAGCCGGTGATTCGTTTCTGGCAAGTCTTATTGCTAAGCTATTATCTGATAAAAATCCTGATTCCGCTCTTGATTTTGCCAGTGCAGTTGGTGCTTTAGTAGCAAGTTATAACGGAGCTAATCCTAAACTTAGAAATGATGAAATTGAAAGTTTTATAATGAAGAAAACTTCCTGAAAGCACAAAGTAATATTTTAATTAAATAAAAAATGGCTTCACATTCTTCTAACAGATGTCATTTTTTATATATACTTTAGACACCTAAACTTTTATTTTTTTGATTGGATACACTAAAAATATAAAGTTGCCTAAAATATTTAGATGTGTTTTATTTACTTTCAGTTTTGCAAATAATCAGCTTAACCACTGAGTAAGTTCTTGTATCAGTGTTAATTTCGTCGAATAAGGCTTTGGTGATTAAAACTCAATAGCATTTTATCAATTCGTTCTAGCATTTCATAAAATATCTGATGGTTTCGCATCAATAAAATACTAAATTTGAAAATGTAGTCAGAATGAATGAAAATACATATCTCCACCTTTCTGAGTTTTTTTCTGCTGGTAAACTTGACAGGGAATGTCTGTTTTGGGCAGTCTGCGTATAAAATTCAGACTTATAAATATAATGATGGATTGCCATCTGACAATGTACTTTCTATAATTAAGAAAGAAGGTCATCTCTATCTTGGTACACAACGAGGGCTTTGCATTTACGATGGTTACAGGTTCATGGCACATAACGTTTTTACGGAAACTGTTAGTTCACTTTTTGTAGGAAAAGGGTTGTTTTTAAGTTCAGGAAACAAAGGAATCTGTGAACTTAAAAATTTTTATGGAAAACATAAAACACTCACTAGAGTCAATTTTTATGATGCCGATACCAATAGCGACCATTACGATAATATTTTTCAGGATTACAATGATCGGATTTGGTGCAGTGATCAGAATAATCTAAAATTTCTTGAAAACGGCAAAATAAAAAGTTGGAGAATTGACGATCTAGGGAATCTAAGCGAAAATCAGTTGCAGTTTTTTCAGGTTCGTAAAAAAGAAATATGGGCAGCAACTCCGAAAGGAATTTTTGTCTGGGATGAGCAATTCAAAAAAGTTTCAAAACACAAACTTCTTTTTTTAGCAGAAAATGCTTTCTGTTCCGGATATTATATTAATGATAGTGAGATTCTTCTGGCTGATTTTTCAGGGAGATTATTTAAATATAATATTACAAATGGAAAGGTTAATCCAGTAAAATCTTTTCCAGGTTTAGCGTTACATATAGTTCAGTCATCACCAAAAAATAGTAATCAAATCCTTGTTTTCAATAAAAATAACATCTACAGTTACAATTTTAAAAGCGATACATCCGAACTGATTTTTGAAACTAAAAATGAAATTAATACGGTTTTTTATGATGACGAAACCAAAATCATTTGGGTAGGAACCAATCGTGGACTCCAAAAGATAGTTTCATATCAGGAAAGTATTACAAACATCACTATTCCAAGAAAAAATCATCAGACCATAACAGCTTTTGCTGAAGATAGAGACAAGAATCTTTGGATGGTAAACGGCACTTCAGAAATTTATTGTTTAAAAAATGATGGGAAACAGGAAAAGATTTTGCCGGATGATCCCAAATTGATCTTCACCAATATTTTCTATGATGGCCAGATGCTTATTTCTGCTGATGATGGTATTTATATTATTGAAAATAAAAAAGTTAAAAAAATAATTGCTTTGCCTTTTCCTGTCAAAAAAATGATTAAAGATCATCAAAATCAATGGTGGATTTTAACTGAGAAAAACGGAATCAAAGTATTTGACGCGACTACTTTTACAGAGAAAAAAAATATAGTTCGCAATACTCTAAATTATTGGAAAATGAATACCAGTAATGATATTGCAATTGGGACAGATAAAAAAATATGGTTGGCAAGCTGGATGCCTAAAGATTACGGAATCTCATATTATGATGATGTTGATTTGATTTTCAAAGAAATAAACAATCTTAAATCTTTTAATAATACCTCAAAATTTATCACCGATTATTATAACAGGATCGCATTTACCAAAGACCGGAACTTGCTTTTTTCCGGTTACGGCGGCTGGAATCTGGTATCACCCAATGGGAAAATTATCCATTCTTTTTTTACAGAAAAGTATAAAGTTGCCAACGATCATCTGGAAGGCATCGCAGAAGATTCTCATGGGAATATATGGTTTGCTACTGCAGAAGGACTCTATCAGTACAGTTTTGTTACGGACAAGATTATCAGGATCTCTCAGATAGACGGTTTAGAGAGTAATGATGTAACATTTGGTTTTTATAAATTTTTTGATGACAGGATTGCGTTGGCATCAGACAGCGGAATTCAGATTCTGAATTTAGAAAACCTGGTCAAAACTCAATTGATTAATAAATTATCGCTTACATCGGTTATAAAAGACAATGTGAAAATCCCTTTTTTATCGGATAATTTTACTTTTGATTACAATTTTACAGAGTTGGATTTCAATTTTTCGGCACTTACTTATTCTGATAACGAAAAAATAGTTTACCGCTACCGTTTTTCTGATGAATCTAAGTGGAATTATCTGGGAACCAACCCGAAATTGTCATTAATAAAACTTCCGCCCGGCAATTACAGAATCATCATACAAGCTGGAGACAATCTAGGAAATTGGCAATCTAAGGAGCTGAAAATCAATTTAAAAGTCAATCCTCCTTTTTATCTCACAATATGGTTTATAATATTGGTTATAGGATTGCTTGGATTCTGCGGTTATCTCATTGCGCGTTATTTTCTGAATCAGGAAAAAGAAAAAAGCCACCTGAAACAACGGGTGAAGGATGTAGAGATGCAGACTCTGCGTTCTCAGATGAACCCACATTTTTTGTTTAACTCGCTGAACTCTATCAACAGTTTTATCGTACAGCAAAAAAGCAGGGAAGCAAGTATATATCTCAATACTTTTTCTAAACTGATGAGAAGTATTTTGGATAATTCCCGGCAGGAATCCATTAGCCTGGAAAAAGAAATCGAAACACTTGAGATGTATATGAAACTTGAGATGGCAAGGCTGGAAAACAGCTTTGACTATGAAATAGAAATAGACAATAATCTGGATGCCGGTTTTGTGCAAGTTCCGCCGCTTATTCTTCAGCCTTTTGTAGAGAATGCGATCTGGCATGGCTTGAACAATAAGAAAGAAAATGGTAATGTCCATATCAAGATTATGCAGATATCAGAAGCCTTGCTTAGTATAAAAATTACAGACAATGGAATTGGCAGAAAGGCTTCCGCAGAACTTAAAAAAGAACAGATAAAACACAAATCTTACGGCATAGAAATTACGAAGGAAAGACTCGAATTGCTGAATCCTGCCAATCAGATCATCATTACTGATATGGAAGACGAAAAGGGCAATGCTGCGGGAACAATGGTGGAACTTAAAATTGTATATTATGATTAAAACAATGATTGTAGATGATGAAAAACACTGCATCATCACGCTGGAACATCTGATTTCTGAACATCCCGATGTAGAAATGGTAGCAGCCACTCAGGACAGCACTTCCGCAAAGGAATTGATAGAAAAATACCGCCCAGATATTGTCTTTTTGGATATAGAAATGCCAGTGATGAATGGTTTCGAACTGCTGAAACAGTTTGAAACACTTTTTTTTAAAGTAATTTTTACCACAGCTTATGACCAATACGCTATCAAAGCTCTGAAAATGAATGCGCTGGATTATCTTCTAAAACCCATTTCTGCTGAGGATCTGGAAGAAAGTATTCAAAAATATAAAACCAGTGCATTGCAGACTTCCAAAGCACAGCTTGCTCAGGTTCATCAGTTCTCAAGCGGGAAAATCCAGGATACATTGGCACTTTCCACACAGCAGGGATTGGTTTTTATCAAGATAGATAATATTTCCTATCTGGAGGCAGATGGTTCCTACACACACATTATAATGAATGATAAAACCAAACATTTAGCAAGCAAGCCTTTATCTAATTTTGAGGATATTCTACAGGATAATTCGCTTTTCTTCCGTGCACAGAAATCATTCATTATCAACCTGAAAAATATTAAGCAATACATCCGTGGCGAGGGTGGCGATATTGTAATGGAAGATGGTAAAAATATTGCGTTAAGCAGAAATAAAAAGTCAGAATTTTTAGGGCTTTTCAATAAAATCTAAATTGTTTTGTTTTAAAAATAACATTGTAATGGGTTAGAAATCAATCAAAAACTCACTTCAGAAATCCATCTCCGCATTTCACAAAATGCGGAATTTTTTTTGACTTTTTTAGTTGCAGTTTTGAAGTAGAAATTCTTCAGCAATGGTCATCAGAAACAAAAAAATCATCGGAATTATTTCCCTGCTAGTGGGGTTGGCAATTTTGGGTTACGCTTTTAGCATCATAAACGTAGTTTTCTACGGTAAAAAGTCGGAAGCTGTCGTTTCAGGTTTTGTGGTGCACCAGAATGGAGCCAGAAAAGTTCCAAATGAAAATTCAAGTTTCAAAAATCCCTTCAGAGGAAGAAGTCCGTTTGTGACATTCCGTACAGAAAACGGCCTCGAAACAGAATCTCACAGCCGCGTGATGCAGATTTTCAATTTCACAGGCTATCATCAGAATAATAAAGTGCAGATTGTTTATAATCCTGAAAATCCAAAACAGATCTTCGTTCTGGATGCCAGAGAGATTCCCGGTCTTTTGCTCATCATCGTTTTTGGATTTCTGTTGATGGCAGTCGGCAAAAGTTATATTTTTCAAAAAAACACAAAATGATGAAAATAAACGACATATTTTTTAATTTGGGCAGCTATTCCGCCCTCCGTTCCCGCTTTTTTGCTCGTCGTACCTCCTCACAAAAAGAGCTCCACTCAGGTCGGGCTGCGTTTTATTCGGCGTTTAGACATAGCTGGGAAATCTCTGTTTTTATCTTGCTGAATACATTAGTTTCCTGCAACACCTCCTTTTATCACCATGTGAATGATATGGGAAATCAGCCCGCAACATTATACCTCAGAAATGGACAGATGCTCAACGGGAAACTAGAGATCCGCAGCTTTGACCAGTTTTCATCTGTGCAGAAAATCACATTCAAAGAAAATGGTAATAATGTTTATCAGTCATTTTATCCGCCGGATATTGCAAGGATTTATTTCAATGGCGCAAACTATTCACTGGAAGTTGTTTCTGCTATGGATATGTGGAATAAACGAGCTTACAAATTTCTAAAAGATATCTCGCCGAATAATGGCAGACTACAACTTTTTGAAGATGAATACACACAGCAGAATTCCTTCGGAGATGTCGAAAAAGTAATTAAACTTTACATCAAAATTGCTGGTCAAAATGAAGTTTTCGATGCTCAGTCCGATCGTTTTGTTCCTAATTTCAATGAAAAAGTAAGTCGTTTTTTAGCAGACTGTCCATCTGTTTCGCAAAAAATCCTTAACAAAGAAAAAGATTTTTCTTACGCGTTTGTCAATCAGGGAGATAGCCAACGCAAGCAGGTCTGGATGAATATTACTTATCAATATAACAACTGCAAATAACAATTATTAAACATATTCTGATGAAAAAAATACCAATCATATTGTATTGTTTGTTCTTTGCCGAAAGCTATTCGCAGTGCAGAAATACATTGATCTATGGTTTTGAACTCGCCGGATTTCCCAGCCCTGAACTTGTGACCGCAACTGTTTTCTACAAGGGCAAACCGATTATTCCGAAAACCGAAACGATTTGCGGGAAATCTTCTAAAATCAGGAAACAATTCAGTTTTATAAAGAATTCAACAAAAATTTTGGATGGCGTAAAACTTCCGTATCAGCTTCCGGGAAAAAGATTTTATTGGCTGATGACGGATGAAATGAACATTGAGATGGCTACTCATCCCGATCATTTTAAAATTATTTTGGATTCTAAAGATAAGCATCTGAAATCAAAATACGAGCTTCCGGTGTCCTATGATTTTCTATCTCAAAATGCTGTTTATCTAGATTTGATTGATAAAAGTACTAACACAATTCAGAAAGAATTCAAGGACAAAATCTGGCAGTTTGGAATCTATGAAAGAGAAAAAAAACAGGTGATAAAGGATACAATTATGGTGTATTCGGTAAGAGAAAAAATCCCAGCAGGTATAATGATTCGTTTTCCTGAAATCAAAGATTCTAATATCAATTCCGTTCAGGAATTTCAGGCATCAGGAATGTTATTCAAGCAAAAGCTATTCCTTAAAACACCCGAAAACAGAATCCAAAAACCCGATGCACCAATCGGACTTTACATTTCTTTGGAAGGAAAAAAATGCGCCACCTCAGGCGGATTAACGGGAATTGGTTTTGGCGAATGTGCCGGAGCTAATGTTCAGAAAGATAAAAAAAACATTCCGTACAAGATTAATATTCAAATAGAACCTTAAACATTTTAAACATCACCAACATGAATACAAAACTTTTAACATTATTTGCTTTTATCCTGTTATTTGCAGAAAGCAGTGCACAATTATCATCATATAATGATAATTCGGAATATGGAATAGCCCAAAAAATATCGGATAAGGCAAAACAGCGCAACCTGGGAAAAGTCCATAGCGAAAGCGCTAAAATGCGTCCCACAGCAGGTAAAGGCGGTTGGTTTCTGCGTTACGAAAAAGGCTGGGTTTATTACAATCCGAAGAATCAAAATGCCTTTGCAATCTGGGGAGACATTATGAAAAAATGGGCTACGCAAGGCTACGAAACCGGCTGGTTGGGCTTTCCTGCAAGTGACCATAGCAATACACCAAACAGGACAGGTGCTTTTGTGCACTTCGATAATGGAAGTATCTATTGGAGCCCGAACACAGGAACTCACTTTGTGGGTGGCGCTTTCAGAGATTATTGGAAAAATAAAGGTTGGGAAAACAGTCCAGAACTGGGCTTTCCGAAAACCGATGAGATGGAGATTTTCAGCAATGGCTACACCCGTTACCAGCAATTTGAAAAAGGAACACTTTTCTGGGGTCCTGACAAATCTGTTTTATATTCTAACAATTCTAACACAACTACACCACCCAATGATGAGACAAAAGTGCTTTCTTTTATGCCCAATTTAATTAGTGGAGCTGAAGTTTCGATAGATGTGACTGAAGTGATTCAATTGTATGGTTGGATGGATTTGAGAGTTTACAAAGGGAATGGACAAGAAATCACCGATGCAGATGGTAAAAGTTTCAGTCTTTTCAATATTCAAAAAAAACAACCTGTGAATGTGGTGGATTATAATGTTGATTTTTTTAGAACCGCTCATAGACATTACAATATTTCGCAATCAGATATTGATGGAAATGCTTATCTAAGAATTACTTATTGGCTTAATGACAAAGATGTTACCAATTCTGATGATTATCTGAAACTGGAAAACTATAACGGAAGATGGAACTACAACGGAGGCGACCATCCTTACCGGGAAATTAAACTGAAGGAAATTATAAGGAATGGTAATAATAAAGAATACAGTGATATAGGAAGCGATGGAAGCGATAAAGTGTGGATTAGCTATTATCTCACCATTAAATAAAATCAAATGTATGATAACTATTATTGTTTGATTTTCAATCTGTTAAAATTTCAATTTACATTAATCCAACTTAAAATAAATATTATAATGAAATTATTCTGTATCAGCATTGCATTTTTTGCTTTATCTATCAACGCAAAGGCACAAACATCACCAATCCAGCCAAAATCCACAACACCCAAGACGGTTGATAAAAACGTGAAAAAACTGGAAAAGAAAACATCCAAAGCAGAAATGCTAATGGAAAGAAACCCACAGCAGGAAGTAAAAACAGAAGAGCAGGCGAGACCTAATCCTCTGAAATCCAAAAGTGCGGGAAAAGCTCTCAATCCGCAGCCTTTTCCACCAGCAGACAAAAATCTTAAAAAAGGTCAAAACATTAAGCAGAAGTCCAAGCTTTAGTAATCATCTAAAAATCAAAAAAATGAAAAAAATATTAATATCATCTATTCTTTTACTAAGTTTTCAAGCTTTTGCACAAAGATTAGATTACGAAAAAATGGCTTTACAAAAACAGGAAAGCAAGTTTAGAACAGGCATTCAGCCGGAGAGAATCAATTCTTTTGCCAGCGAAATAGAGGTTTATGTCTCTGTACCGGAAAATCTGCTCACAGTGGATGAAGTTTATGCTTTATTCCGTGGAGAAAACCCGCTGCTGAATGTTTTCTACTTTTCCAAAGACGAACCAAAATTACGGATATCGCCAGAAAATGCGGTATATCCTTCTTTGGAAAAAGGATATAATGTTATCCGCTACAGATTACCGATAAGAAGTACCAATTGGTACAGTTTTCTGGCAGCAACAGTAGACGCAACTATTCTGAAATCTAAGAAATTGAAACTGGTGGGCGATTTCCGACCTACATTCAGCTGTCAGGAAGCTTTGCCTGAAAACAATATTTTGAGTCTACCAACGCCGGGCTATGTGAATGAGTTTTTTAATGACAGAAAAGGGTGTGGCTATTTCAAAAAATTGGCAGAAGATAAAAGTTATCGTTTTCATCTTATTCCCGATGTTCCTTCTTATGACAAATAAAATTTTATAGAGATGAAAACAATTTATAAAGCTATACTCTTTTTGGGATTAATCATTAATGTAAATGCACTGGCACAAAATGGTGTACGGACTACCATATTACAAAAAGGAGAAAATTTAGGGCTAAGGCCTGTCAATCAATCAGATCTGAATATCGTCAATTTTGATGGAAATAATAAAGCATATTATATGGCTTTTGACGGAAACCGTTGCAACATATATGTAAAAGATGCTGGCGGAACGGCATACGCAGTCTTTGGAGATATTTTGACCGAGTATCTTGATCTGATGATGGGTGAGTCTGTAAAGGGTAAAGATGGGAGACTGAGTTCCGTAAACCAGAAATATTTTTTGGGTGCACCAATAAGTGATGAGTTTCCAACGCCGCAAAAAAAAGGCCGAGGACAACATTTTGAAGGTGGCAGCATCTACTGGAGTTCCACTACTGGAGCACACGAAGTACACGGCGCAATCCGGGATAAATGGAAATCTATGGGCTGGGAAGATTCTTTTTTAGGTTTTCCTGTGACCAATGAAATGACCACGCCTGACGGTTTTGGACGATATAATTTTTTTGAAGGTGGTGCCATTTATTTTCATCCGAATCTGGGAACTTTTGCTGTACCAAAAATGATTGCAGACATCTGGAA
>JAEXJU010000121.1 GCA_023448955.1 Bacteroidota bacterium | reverse complement strand
ACTTAAAATTGTTGAAAAAATCAGAAAATACAAACCAGAAATTGTTTTGGCAAATGCTATAGACGACAGACATCCAGATCACGCAAAGGCAGCAAAGCTGGTTTCTGATGCTTGTTTTCTTGCAGGATTGAGAAAAATTGAAACTTTTGAAAATGGAATTTCTCAGGATGTTTGGAGGCCAAAGCAAATCTTTCACTACATTCAGTGGAAAAATGTAATTCCTGATTTTGTAATAGATATAAGTGGTTATTTAGACCAAAAAATAGAGGCTTGCCTTGCATATAAGACACAATTTTATGATCCGGAATCAAATGAGCCTTTGACGCCAATAGCTACGAAAGATTTTCTGGAAAGCCTGACTTACAGAGCTCAAGATCTGGGAAGACTTTCGGGAGTAAGCTATGCTGAAGGCTTTACAACTGAAAAATTACTCGCCTTCAAAAATTTTGAAGGAATTATTTGTGACTAATTGAGAAATTATTCTATATTTGCACACGCAAAACGGTGATTGTAGCTCAGTTGGTTAGAGCGTCGGATTGTGGTTCCGAAGGTCGTGGGTTCGAGACCCATCATTCACCCTAAAAAAGCATCTTTTTCAAAAGATGCTTTTTTTATTGGTATAAGATAAAAAAAACGCATCTCTAAAGATGCGTTAAAATATTTTTTTGATTTAAACTTCGTCGTCAGACTCTATTGTAAAAGATCTGGACTTATAATCTTTATCATGTCTTTCTGAGATTACATCTTCACCCTTTTGCTGGATGATGAAATCCGTAGATTCATTAAATAATTCCTGAAAACTTTTGAAATCTTCTTTGTAAAGATAGATTTTATGTTTTTCAAAAGTTGCTTCACCATTTTCCCCGAAATTCTTTTTACTTTCTGTAATGGTCAAATAATAATCACCCGCTTTGGTCTCCCGCACATCAAAGAAATAGGTTCTTCTGCCTGCTTTCAACACTTTAGTGAAAATCTCATTCTCATGTCGTTCCTTAAATTCACTCATTGTTAAATATTTTTTTAGAAATCTGTTCTAACAAATATAATAGAATTCTCGGAATTTCAAAATATTTTGTTAAAAAAAACTCCTAAACACAAGTTTTTCTTAAAATTTTGATAATTCATATTTCAAGATCAAACGGTTTCAATTAAGATATAAAATCTGGTCTGTACGTTTTGCGCTTGATTCTCTGTGTGTTATTATAATTGAAGTTGTGGTTTTAATATCTTTATCAATATTCTGGAGAATATTTTCTTCTGTTTCCGTATCCAAAGCAGAAAGGCAGTCATCAAAAATAAGAATGTTGGGCTGCTTGATCATCGCTCTTGCAATGCAGATTCTTTGTTTTTGACCGCCGGACAGCATCACGCCACGCTCTCCAACCATAGTGTTATACTGATCTTTGAATTCCTCTATGTTTTTGTGGACATCAGCTTTTTTAGCCATTTCAACTACAAGATTGTGGTTTGGATTGTCTATCGCAAAACCAATGTTATTTTCAATAGTATCTGAAAAAAGATAACTTTCCTGAGGTGTGTAACCTATCTGTTCACGATAAAGATTTAGATTATGATCCTTCAGATTTTTCCCGTCAATAAGGATTTCACCTTCATCAGGATCAATCAATCTGCAAAGTAACTGCGCAATTGTAGATTTGCCACTTCCGGTTTTTCCCATTATTGCAAGCGATTTTCCGGCATTAATCATAAAGCTCAGGTTATCAATGGCTTTGATTCCTGTATTCGGATAAGTGTAGCTTACATTCCTGAATTCGATCTCACCTTTTATTGGATAGATGTCGTGGTTGGTATTAATAATCTCGGATTTCATATCCAGAAACTCATTCACTCTCTGCATACTGGCTTCAGCTCTTTGATTGACAGAAGTGACCCAGCCCAGCATAGAAAAAGGAAAAATCAGAATATTGATATACATAAAAAAATCAGCAATGGTTCCCACACTCATTTCGCCGTCAATATATTTTTGACCGCCAATAACAAGTATTGCAACATTAAGAAGACCTATGACGAAAATGATAATCGTAAAAAAATAGGCTTCTGTTCTTGCAAGATCCAATGCTTTGTCCTGATAATCATTAACTTTAATGCCATAATTCTTCTCTATGTATCTTTCCTTACTGAAAAATTTGATAACACGAATCCCGGAAAAGCTATCCTGGACAAAAGTAGATATCGCAGACTGGCTTTTCTGCATCACCTTTGACTTTTTATTAATAATATCACTCACCTTATAAATCCCGTAAGACAATATAGGCAAAGGAATCAGTGTCCAAAGAGTCATCTGTAAATCCGTCATAAACATATAAATGCTTGTGATAATAAGTAATATAATCAGGTTTACCACATACATCACACCTGGCCCCAGGTACATTCTTATAGCTACAACATCTTCACTTAATCGGTTAAGAAGATCACCAATAGTCGTTTTCTTATAATCGGTAACCGATAATTCCTGATAATGTCTGTAGATTTTATTTTTGAGTTCGTATTCAATTCTTCTGGATGCTACAATAATGGTTTGTCTCATCATGAATGTGAAAAAACCGGAAAGTAATGAGCAGCCGATCAGGATTCCGGAATTGATAAATATAACCCGGAAATAAGTCCAGTTGTTCCGTACATTATCTATAATGCCCGCACTTTCGGAAAGTTTAAGAGTAGAGTAATTTTGTTCAATAATATTGATCGTCTGTCCGATATACTGAATTTTATAAATCGTAAAAAAATTACTTAGTATGATGAATAGGAATCCCCAAAACAGTAAAATACGATGTTTCCAGAAATAAGGATTAAGTGTTTTTAAAGCTTTCATTTCTTTTGCTTTGATTTTCCAAAGACACTGCAAAATTAACGAAATAAATTTTACATTGGATTTGAAAGCAATTAACAAAAGATAATAATTTATGAAATATAAGGCATAGAAATTGACATTAATCTGTAATTTTGTAATCGAAAACTTTAATAAATGACTCCGAAACCAAAATATGATGTTGCTTTGATAGGCGGTGGGATTATGAGCGCTACGCTTGCAACAATGCTTCATGAATTTGACCCATCGCTTGAGATCGTTATTTTTGAAAGGCTGGGCGAGGTGGCAAAAGAAAGTTCTTCTGCCTGGAACAATGCAGGAACTGGGCATTCCGCTTTTTGTGAACTTAATTATACGCCGGAAAAAGACGGCAAAATTGACATCAAAAAAGCAGAATACATTGCGGAGCAATTTGAAGTTTCAAAACAATTCTGGTCTTATCTTATCAGCAAAGGTATTATTGACAAACCAAAAGAATTCATAAACTCTTGCCCGCATATGAGCTTTGTCTTTGGTGAAAAAGATGTAGATTATCTCAAAAAAAGGCATGATGCATTATTAAAATCTCCATTATTCCAAGGAATGGAATATTCGGATGATCATAAAAAGCTTGCAGAATGGATTCCGTTAATGATGCAGAAAAGAATGTCTTCGGATAAATTGGCTGCAACCAAAATGGATTTGGGAACAGATATCGACTTCGGAAAATTGACATCCAAGTTAATCGAGCACCTTAATAAAACAGAATCTGTAGAAGTTTTTACGTACCACGAAGTCAAAGATATTGATTCTGATGGAAATGGTGGATGGGAACTGAAGGTAAATGACAGAAAAAACCTTCATAAGCAGACTGTGGATGCAGATTTTGTGTTCATAGGTGCAGGCGGTTATGCATTGCCACTTCTGGAAAGTTCCGGGATAGAAGAAAGTAAAGGTTATGGAGGTTTTCCCGTTAGTGGGCAATGGCTTGTAACCACCAATCCGGAACTTGTAGAAAAACATCAGGCGAAAGTTTACACACAGGCTACAGTTGGTGCACCTCCAATGTCTGTTCCCCATCTTGATCTTAGGATTATAGATGGTAAAAAAGCATTGCTTTTTGGGCCTTTTGCAGGATTTTCCACAAAGTTTTTAAAAGAAGGTAGTTATCTTGATTTACCAGAAAGTGTTAATTTTAAAAATATACGTTCACTTTTTGGCGCCTGGTGGCACAATATGCCTCTTACAAGATATCTGATCCAACAGGTAACGATGAGTAAAGAACAAAGGATGTCCCATCTTAGAGATTTTGTAAAAGATGCAAAGGAACAAGATTGGGAACTAAAACAAGCTGGACAGCGTGTTCAGATCATTAAAAGAGATCGTTTTGAAGGAGGCAGATTAGAATTCGGAACAGAAGTTGTTGTGAATAAAGAAAGGAACATTGCCTCTCTGTTAGGTGCTTCGCCTGGCGCAAGTACGTCTGCTTTTGCAATGGTAATGGTGCTTGAAAAATGTTTTCAACAAAGGCTTGCTACTGAATGGAAAGAAAAACTGATACAGATGATCCCAAGCTACGGAAAAAAGTTGGCAGAGCATCCTGAGCTTATACAACAGATCAGGAACTATTCAAAAGAGAAACTTGAACTGGAATATTAATTTTAACTCAACTGGAAATGAGTGAAACTAAATTAAAACCATTTATAGCAGAGGAACTCCTTACTTTACTTCAGCCAGAAATTGAGGTAGAAAGTCAGGTGATCCTTCATTGTTGCGTAAAATCGCAATCGTTTTTTGAAGAAAAAATAAGAATATGGTCTTCTACTTATTTGGTGGATAGAAAAATGGAACATGTTTCCAAACTGTTACATTTTGAAAATATAACTCTGTTTCCGGAATGGACAGATATTCCTTATGGAAAAGAATACTGGTTTACGCTGGTTTTTTCCGGATTGCCAAAAGATTGTAAAGTTTTCGATTTTATGGAACTAATACCACAGAACGGAGGGTTTTTCCGAGAAGGAATTACCAGAAATTCTTCAGATGTTTATAAAATCATTTTAGATATTTAAATAAAAAGGGTTCAGAAATTTCTGAACCCTTTTATTCTAAGCAAGTTTTTGCATTTCTTGTTTTATTTTTTCCTGTAGGCCTTCTGATGCTGCTACCAACGGAAGTCTGAGGTAGTTTTTTATAAGTCCTTTTTCTGCAAGAATAGTTTTTATTCCACAAGGATTACCTTCTGCAAAAATCAGTCGTGTTATTTCCACAAGAGAATTGTGAATTTTATAAGCTTCGTCTACTTCCCTTTTTCGAGCCAGTTTTACCATTGTTGAAAACTCCTTAGGATAAGCTTGCCCGATAACTGAAATTACACCGTCTCCGCCGGCCAGTGTCACAGGCAGCGTATATTCATCATCACCGGACATTAATGAAAAATGTTCGGGTTTTTGTCGTAGAATATCAAAATACTGCAAAATATTCGGAGCTGCTTCTTTTATCATAAAAAGATTTGGAAACTCGTTTGCAAGACGCAAGGTGGTAGATGCTTCCACATTTTGTCCTGTTCTGCCCGGGACATTATAAATAATGATTTTTTCTCCGGTTTCTGCCAGAGCTTTATAATGCTGATACAGACCTTCCTGATTGGGTTTATTATAGTATGGCGATACCGAGAGTACGGCTTCAAAATCCGAAAGATCAGTTTCCTTGATCTGAGCAACAACTTCTGCAGTATTATTGCCTCCGATTCCCAATACCAGCGGTAGTCTGTTATTATTGATCTTGGTAATATGAGCAACAACTTTTTCTTTTTCTTCCTTGGAAAGTGTTGCAGCTTCCGCAGTAGTTCCCAGCACTACCAAAAAATTGGTTCCGTGGTCTATATTATAATCGATAAGTTTCGTGAGAGATTCGAAATCTATGGAAAGATCTTTATGAAAAGGTGTAATCAAAGCTACACCTACGCCTTTTAGCTGACCCATTTTTATGTGAAATTAAATTTCTCAAAGTTAATTTTATTTTAATTATCAGCAAAGATATTCCTGAAGGATCAGTTAAAATCTTTGTGAGAATAATTTAATTGCTTCAGCTTTATAATATCCAAGCTAATGAAAAAAAATATATGAATTGGCTTTCAAATAAATGATGTTAGTTTTAAAACGCTAAAATCATTAGATTTGTATCCATATTATTTTCAGATGAAAAGTAAAGTTTTAGGTTTTGGAATTCTAGGCATGTTACTAATGGGCTGTAAAGCACCTCTAAGTATAGCTAATGTCCATACCGAAAAGAATATTTTTATTACCAGTGAGCTTTCCAATGATAAGGAAATGGATGCCATCATCCAACCCTACAAAAGAGAGCTGGAAGGTAAAATGAATACCAAAATATCACATACAAATACAGAACTTAATAAATCTGGAGACAATAGCAATCTTGGAAATTTATTGGCAGATTATACTTTTCAGGGTGCAGCTGATTGGGCAAAAAAGAATAATATTCCGCCTATTGACGCTGCAGTAATCAACATCGGAGGCATCAGAACCATTATTCCGAAAGGTGATATTCTTACAAAACAAATCTATGAGGTTATGCCTTTCGAAAACGAGATTGTAATTGTTAAAATGACTGGGAGAGATGTGGAAGGTTTGTTCGATTACTATATGAAAACTCATAAAAATAATCCGGTTTCCCATCTTTTAATCGAAACTGATGATAATTCCATTTCTAAAAAGCTAATCAACGGCAAGTCAGTAGATCCGGATAAAACGTATTACATAGCCACATCAGATTATCTTGCCTTGGGTGGCGACAATATGTTTTTCTTTTCGAAAGGTCAGATGATCCAGACCGGAATCAAAATGCGAGATCTTTTTTTGGAGAAATTCAAGCAGAATCCGGAAGTTTCTGCTCCAGATGATGTTAGGCTAATTTTCAAAAATAAAAAAGAGCAGGAATAATGAACAGAAAAGAGTTTTTAAAATACGCAACTGGAGGAAGTCTTGCACTCACACTAGCTCCCAATTTTTTGCTGGCAGAGCAATTTGATATTATCGAGAAAAGTTCGGCACACAAATTAACAATTCTGCATACCAATGACCAGCACAGCCGGATTGAACCTTTTGATGCTTCCTATTCCAAAAATCCAAATCAGGGTGGTTTTGCCAGAAGAGCATCGCTGATTAGTAAAATCCGGAGCGAGGAAAAAAATGTATTGCTTCTGGATTCCGGAGATATTTTCCAAGGAACGCCATATTTCAATTTTTTTGGTGGCGAACTGGAGTTTAAGCTGATGAGTATGATGAAATACGATGCTTCTACAATGGGAAATCACGATTTCGATAATGGACTTGAAGGCTTTCTAAAAGTTCTTCCTAATGCCAAATTTCCGTTTATCTGTTCCAATTACGATTTCAAAAACACAATTCTTGATGGCAAAACAGAATCCTACAAAATTTTCAATAAAGATGGTGTAAAAATTGGGATTTTTGGTGTGGGAATAGAGCTAAATGGACTTGTAGGTAAAAAGAATTATGCGGAAACAGTTTATCAGGATCCTGTGGAAGTGGCACAGCATTATGCAGAGTTTCTGAGAAACGAAAAAAAATGTGATCTTGTTATTTGCTTGTCTCATATTGGTTTTGATTATAAAGATCAGCCAGAGAAAATGTCTGATAAGCATCTTGCAGCAAAAACTTCCGGAATAGATCTCATTCTGGGAGGACACACGCATACATTTCTGAAAGAACCGTTAGTTTTTCAAAATAAGGACGGAAAAAATGTTATAGTCAATCAGGTTGGCTGGGCCGGAATTCTCTTGGGAAGACTGGATTTTTATTTTGATAAAAACAAAAACATAAAAAATATTTCTTGGAATAATCAGTTAATAGATGAAAGCATAATAGTGTAAGATGAAAAAAAAATTATTACTTTTTTTAATATTTGCCAACCTAATTTTACAGGCACAGACCAGCAAATGGAGTGATCTGTTCTCATACAATAATGTTCTGAAGATCCGTGAAGATGGAGACCGCCTAATTGCTGCGACTGAGAATGGTGTTTTTTATTATTACCCTGGAACAGGAGAGATCAAAAAACTTTCTAAAGCTAATGGACTCCACGAAGTTAAGATATCTGCTTTTGATTATAATGCCACAACTCAAACAGGAATTGTGGGCTACCAAAACGGATCTATGGATGTCATTACGCCCAACGGTATTTTTCTGATTATTGATATTCCTCTCGCCAATGGATATAACGGAAGTAAAAGAATCAACGATATATCCATTAATGGAGATAAGGCCATCATTTCAGTTGGTTATGGTGTTTCAATTTTCAATGTCACAAAAAGAGAGTTTGGTGATACCGCTTTTTTCACAACTGGTGCAGCGTATGACGCAGTAAATTCGGCTGTTCTTAAAGATAATATCGTTTATGCTGCAACAGGCAAAGGATTGAAGTATCATGAACTTAATTCCACATTTCCAGTGTATAATAGTTGGGTGTCGCCTACCAGTTTCCAAGGTGATTACAAAAAAATCGATGCTTCGGGAATTATAGCTTTTGCTTCAAATAATGAACTGAAATTCGGAAATTTGCCTAATTTATCTACCAAATCAGGATTTTCTAATATAAAGGATATAAAGGTTACTGGCACCCAGATTATTGTAACAGATCAATCTCAAGTCTATGTTTACGGTCTAAATGGCGCTCAGCAAAAAAACTTTAATGCCGGAGAAGCTATTAATACAGCCATAGTTTATAATAGTCAGGTTTTCACTGGAACACGATTTTCCGGTATGTATAATGAACAAAAGAGCAGTTTCAAACCAGATGGTCCTTATAATAACCGATCTTACAGAGTGTCATTATTAAATAATCAGATTTGGGTTGCATCTGGAAATGCTGGAGCAGATCCACCAGCTACAAATAATCAAGATAAAATAGGATATTATTATTTTGATGGTACAAAATGGAATTATCCTCAATATTTTTTAAATAATACATCTATCTCATTTAATATACTTGATGTGGTTCCGGATCCGTCAAATCCTGAAGAAGTTTACTTTACAAATTTTTATGCAAGCTTTAGTAAAGGTGTTTACAAAATGAAAAATAATGAATTTGTAACCCGTTATTTTTTTAATGATGAAAGGGAATATTGGTTTAGACCGTTTGGTTTGACATTCGATGAGCAGAATAATTTATTTTGTACTGTACTCTCGACTTGCCCAGATTTTGCTGATCCATGTCCAAAATCAACTTTTTATCTAATTAAAAAAAACAGTGATGCTTTTATTCCTACTCCATATACAACATTTAATATTGGCGGAACTCAAAAACCACTTGCAAAAGAAGGAATAATTTATATGCCTGCAACATATACCAATGATGGTGGACTTTTATTATATGACTATAATAAAACCGTGGATAATTCTTCTGATGATAAATTTAAGGTCATTCAGAAAGATAATAATCTACCGATAAACGGAACTTCTTCTGTTGCAGTAGATAAGAATGATGATGTATGGATAGGAAATAATCAAGGATTAAGAATTCTTTCTAACCCAAAATCTGCAATATCAGAAATCAGTCCACAGACTGATCCTATAATTATTGAACAGAATGGCCTTGGTGAAGAGCTTTTCAGAGATGGAAGAATTCTTCAGATTGCAGTTGATTCGGGTAATCAGAAATGGGTATCTATTGATGGCGGCGGCGTTTTTAATATTAGTCCTTCTGGAGATAAAACTATTTATCAGTTTACAAAATCTAATTCTCCATTACCAAATAATACTGTAACAGACATAAAAATTGATGAAAAAACCGGCAAGGTTTATTTTGCAACAATTGATGGAATCATGGTTTACCAAGGTGATGTAGCAGAGGTAACATCCAATTTCGGAAATGTTCTGGTATATCCAAATCCTGTAGTTTATGCTCAGTATAAAGGCAATGTAAGAATCCGTGGGCTGGCGCAGAAAACCAATATCAGAATTACCGATGCCGCAGGTAATCTCGTGCATTCTGCTATCGCAAATGGTGGCTATTTTGAATGGAATCTGAATAATCAACGTGGCGTGAGAGTAGCTTCTGGTATTTATTATGTTCTCATGACTAATGAAGATGGAACCGATACAGCCACAGCTAAAATTGCTGTCGTGAACTAAAAAAAATGATTCAGGATGTAATTTTATTGTCTTATACAAAATATGGAGATCACGATGCTGTTCTCCATTGTTTTTGTAAACAAAACGGTTTTGAAAGTTTATTTGCAAAAGGTATTTATGCACCCAAAAATAAAAAGAAAGCGTTTCTGTTTCCTTTGAATGAACTTTCTTTGCAAACGTCTGACAAGAAAAAAAACATCCGCAATGTGCTGAAAATTGAACAAAATAAATCCGATCTTTTCAGCTCAGATATCAGGAAAAATTCGATATTATTTTTTGTGTCAGATCTTCTGAATCAGGTTCTTCGGAACGAAAGTCAAAATAGCCTGATATACTCAGAGATTTCTTTTTTTCTGAATGAATTGAAGAATGATAACTTCCAGTCTCACCTTATTTTTATGGTAAGACTGCTTAAATTGCAAGGCATACAACCATTGTATTCTGATAATAATTATCTGAATCCGGAATCTGGTCATTTTGAACCTATTGAGTCTCACCATCTTTTTAATAGAGAGATTTCTACAATTTGGAAAGAATTATTAATTTCTGAAAGTCCTTATTCTATTAAGTTAAAAAGACACGAAAAACAAAGTTTGATGGATTCTGTTTTGGTATATTTTCATTATCATATCACAGATTTTCGGGAACCAAAATCACTAGAAATTATTAAAGAAATTTTCTAAAAAAATGATTGAAAAAGCAGAAGAAAAAAACATTCCAATGATTCAGGATTTGGCGAGAAAGTCCTGGAGTATAGCTTACCAAGGAATAATATCGCAGGATCAGATAGATTATATGCTGGATTTGATGTATTCTGAAAATACATTAAAGTCTCATTTTAATAATCCTGATTATCATTACTATTTAATCAAAAACGATGAAATTTATGTTGGATTTATGGGCATTGAATTCCATCAGGAACCGGAAACGACTAAACTTCACAGGATTTATTTTCTAAAAGAAGCTCAAGGAAAAGGATTGGGAAAAAAAGCTTTGGAATTTTTAAAAAGTAAGGTTGCTGAACAAAACGATAAAAGAATTATTCTGACCGTAAATAAGAAAAATCCTGCTCAGAAATTTTACGAATCTCAAGGTTTCAGAATATATGAAGAAAAAGTATTGGAAGTAGGAAACGGATTTGTTATGGACGATTTTCTGATGGAACTGACTTTAAAATAAACATTTTTAACAACTCTCTAACTAATCTGCGCCCATTTATTTTTTCCTTTGTATTGGCGGATGTAATATTGTTTCATTACCAGATTGTCCGGATGATTTAGCAATGAGTCTTTCTCCAGAATCTTTTCCACAGCTAGTTTTGAAGCTTTTATTATAGCCGAATCTTCTATCAGATTTAGTTTCTTGAAATCAATAACGCCGCTTTGCTGAGTCCCGAGAATGTCACCAGGACCACGCAATTCCATATCCACTTCCGATATTTTGAAGCCATCATTGGTCTGAACCATGGTTTTGATTCTGGTTCGGCTATCTTTACTCAATTTGTCGTCTGTCATCAGAATACAATAGCTTTGTTCTGCGCCTCTTCCAACACGACCTCGCAACTGATGAAGCTGTGACAG
>JAEXJU010000104.1 GCA_023448955.1 Bacteroidota bacterium | reverse complement strand
GTGATCACGCCATCGCCTTTACATTCGTCGCATCGTCCGCCATCTACGTTGAAAGAGAAATGTTTCGGTTTCAAACCTTGAACTTTCGCAGATTTTTGTTTCGCAAAAAGGTCACGGATATCATCATAAGCTTTCAGATAAGTCACAGGATTGGAACGTGATGATTTTCCAATCGGGTTTTGGTCAATCAATTCAATGTTCTGAATCAATCTTGATGGAAATTCTACCGAGTCATAATCTGCTTTTTTTCCACCCATTCCTAATTGGATCTGAATAGCATTTGTCATCACTTCTTTCATCAGAGTCGATTTTCCGCTTCCGGAAACACCTGTGATTACCGTTAGACATTCCAAAGGAACATTCACGTCAATATTCTTTAAATTATTTTGACGTGCACCTTTTATCTCTATAAATTCTTTTGTTTTTCTTCGTTTTTTTGGCACTTCGATTTCCAGCTCGCCATTCAGGTATTTAGCTGTTAGAGTATCGGCTTTCAGCATTTCTTTAAAATCGCCGCTGAAGACCAAATCACCGCCAAGATAACCCGCTTCCGGACCAATATCGATAATATAATCCGCTTCCCGCATCACATCCTCGTCGTGTTCCACTACAATAACTGTGTTTCCTAAATCACGAAGTTGTTTCAGAACTCCGATCAGGTTTTCCGTATCTCTGGAATGCAAACCAATACTAGGCTCATCCAAAATATAAATGGAACCAACCAATGAACTTCCCAAGCTTGTTGCCAAATTAATTCTCTGGCTTTCTCCGCCGGAAAGTGTATTGGAAGTTCTGTTTAAAGTCAGATAACCCAAACCAACTTTCGTCAAAAACTCCAGTCTTGTCTGGATTTCGTAAGTCAATCGTTTGGCTATTTCCCTGTCGTGGTCGTTTAATTTTAAAGATTGGATCAATGGAAGCAACTCGTCCAAAGGTAATTCAATCAAAGACTGAATGATATGTCCGTCAATTTTCACCCAGCTGGTTTCTTCCCGCAATCTGAGACCTTCACAAGTTGGGCAAATGGTTTTTCCACGGTAACGTGAAAGCATCACACGATACTGGATTTTATAAAGATTCTCTTCCAGCATTTTAAAGAAATTATCAATGCTTGGGAAATTTCTTGTTTTGTCACCTCTCCACAGGTATTGCTTCTGCTCTTTTGTTAACTGATGATAAGGTTTATGAATAGGGAAGTCCTTTGCTTTTTTGATGAAATCTTTTTTCCATTCGCTCATACTTTCACCTTTCCAGGAAGCCACTGCGTCTTCATAAACCGAAAGATTTTTATTTGGAATCACCAGATCTTCATCAATACCAATCACTTTTCCGTACCCTTCGCAAGTAGGACAAGCGCCGTAAGGATTGTTAAAACTGAAATAATGAACATTGGGTTCGTTAAAAACGATACCGTCTAATTCAAATTTATTGGAGAATTCACGGATTTTCCCCGTGTCTGTATTTTTAAGTGAACAATAGCCGTGACCTTCATAGAAAGCCATTTGTATGGAATCTGCCAAACGTTGCAGAAAACTTTCATCTTCCTCGTAACTGAATCTGTCAATCACCAGATTAATCATCATATCTTTTTCCGGCGTAAATCCGAAGCTTTCCAGATCTTCAATCCCTGCAAGATTTCCGTTTACTTCCAACCTTGTGAATCCGGAAACTTTCAGGGTTTTCAGTAATTCAGAAAAAGTTTCTTTTTCAAATGTTAAAGGTGTCAGCAATAAAAAAGTCGAATCCTTTTTGGAAGCTTTTATGTAATCAATAACATCTGTTACGTTATCTTTTTTTACTTCTTCTCCGGAAACCGGGGAAAATGTTCTTCCGACTCTGGCATAGAACAATTTCATATAATCATAAATCTCCGTAGATGTACCGACTGTGGATCGCGGATTGGATGAGATCACTTTTTGCTGAATCGCAATGGACGGTGCAAGACCTTTGATGTCATCAATTTTTGGTTTTTCTAATTTACCCAAAAACTGACGGGCATAGGAACTCAGACTTTCCACATAACGCCTTTGTCCTTCGGCATAAATCGTGTCAAAAGCCAGAGAAGATTTACCGCTTCCAGATACACCTGTAATCACAATCAGTTTGTTCTTTGGAATCAGAACGTCGATGTTTTTCAGGTTGTTAAGGTGTGCGTTTTTTACGAAAATATATTTTTTGATATCAATTTCAGAAGCTGTAGCCATAGTAAAAATAAGACTAGCAAATTTACGTAAAAATAAATGATCTGAACACATAAAAAAACCGGAGACTAACTCCGGATTTCTTAGTAAAGATATCTGTTTGTCATCTGCTATTTATGATCTATTTTGACGATTTGTATTTTTTATAAGCAACTTTCAATTTTCCGTCGTAATTATTCTTATAATACATCGGTCCGTTATATTTTCTTGCAAAATCTGTCCATCGTTTATCCCGGAATTCGTCATCCAGAAAAGTATTTTTGATATACTCTACAAATGCTTTCAGGTGTTCCGCTTCGGAAGTGTACATTGCTGTCACAAATTGTTGTAAACTATTGTATCCCGCAAGTGTGAAATTAAATCCCATAATCTGGAATTTCCCCCACGATGCAGACATCAGCGCTGCATTTCTGTCTAGTGTAACGGCAGTCTGAAGCCTTTTATGCTGCTGAGAAACCGTTCCGTAGCCACCAGGCGTAGGATTGGAAATGTTTGGATGGGATTTGTCAAATAAGCCTTTTGTCAGTTTAGAAAAAATATGTCTTTCAAATAGAATCACAGGTTCGTCTGTTGGCAGGAAACCATCTGATTTCGATTCTACTTCTGCAACAGCTTTTATAGCTGCAATTTCGCAGTTTAGTTCTTTTGCAGCATTTTTAAAATCCTGCTCGGTAAGTTTGTTTTTCATTATATTGTTATTTTTGATTTTGCGTACTGTTTTCGGTGTCGGCGTTCCGTTTGTTATGATCTGTCTTTGTCCCGGATAAAAAGATTGTAATCTATTTTGCAGTATTTGTTAGAAGCAGGGTAAGAAGTGCGTCCTAACTGATTAAAATCTCCGCCAATATCTGTAAGGCTGAGATAGCGTGTGAATAAAGGTTTGTCCTCTACATTTTTCAGATGTTTACCGATTATTCCGGCGGCCTCCAGAATAAGTGAGGCAGCCTGTGTAGATGTTTTAAGAAGTGAGAGCGCTTTGTCTGCAAGATCATTCAGATCTTTGTCCTGATCTACAGAAGCCATAATTTCTCCTACATTCCGAAGACCTTTCTTACTTTTGATGACTGATGTCATAAGATGGATCTGTGAAGGCGGCGTCTCGCTCTCATCGTACTGTTTCCAGTAATAAACGGTTTTGTCTACATTTAGGGATTCATTATCATTAACCTTTTCAAAACCATTGATATTTTGCATAATCGGTTTTTCCTGCCGATCTGAAATGACAATGTTAATCAAATAAAGATCTGCGTTTACAGGAAACATGACAAATTTTCCGGTGTGGTTATCTATGATATATACATTTGAAAGCCGGACTTCTATGCCGGTAATGCTGTCACTGGTTGGAATTCCCTTTTCTTCTGCAATGATTTTTTCCTGTTCCAGAAGACCGAGGCTGTAACTCTCGCTGTAAAGATTTTCATTGAATTGTATCATTTTGTTTAATTTGGTTTTAGTTGATAATCAGTTTAATACAATATTATATAATAAAAATAATATATGCAATGAAAATGAATTTTATTAAAAAAAATTAGTAATAATGCTTGCTGGATTGTAATATATAATGGTTGCGGCTTCAAAATGATGATTATTTTTAGTTTTATACAATTTTGAAATACCCGAAATCTTTTCTATTGTTTTAAAAATCAAAATTTTGAAATCTTAATACTGATTCTTTACCAGTGATTAAGTTTTGAATAAAAAAATCTGCATATTGAAATGGTTAATTATTAAGTATCTGTTTTTTCTTGAATTTTTTTAAAAAAATATATTATTGCTTAATTATATACTTTCGCAGAATTATTTTTAAAAAACTATGAAAAAAATAATTCTTGTGGCATCTGCTCTTTTAATGTGTCAGAGTTTAACGGCTCAGAATAAGGAAAATAATATCGAAGAATTGCATCTTCAGGGTCGGTTTTCGTCGGTTCCGCATAATGATGTGAATGAAAATGTCACGGTTATCACCAAACAGCATATCGAGAATAGCCCGGCAACAAGCATTGATGAATTGCTGCAGTTTTATTCCGGTCTGGATATCAGGAGACGCGGATCCAATGGTGTGCAGAGTGATATCGGGATCAGAGGAAGTTCTTTTGAGCAGGTTTTGATTTTGGTAAATGGTGTACGGATGAATGATTCGCAAACGGGACATAATACGTTTAATATTCCGTTTGATATTTCGGCTGTTGAGCGCATCGAGATCATCAAAGGTTCATCTGCAAAATTATATGGGCAAAATGTTTTTGCGGGTGTTATCAATATCGTTACCAAAACATCTTCGCAAGAACAGGTAACGGTGAAAGCCCAAGGCGGCGATTTTAAAACTTATGATTTGTCTGCGTCTGGGACATTCGGGACAGAAAAATTCACGAATCTTTTGCAGGTGAGCAGTGGCGCTTCGGACGGCTACAGATATAACACAGATTATAAAATCCAGAATTATTTTTATCAGAACAAACTGAAAATCAGCAACGGAAGTATTGGTTTGCAAGCAGGATTTTCTGAGAAGAAATTTGGAGCCAATGGTTTTTATGCCTCACCAGCATATACCAATCAATATGAGGAAACGCAGGCTTCTGTGGTAAGTTTGCAGTATGAACAGAAATTTAGTAATCTTTCAGTCAATTCCAGCATTTATTGGAGAAGAGGAGAGGATATGTATCTGCTGAAGCGTGAGAATCCGTCATTCTACAGGAATATGCACATCGGGAATAATGTGGGCGGAACCGTTAATGCTTCCTACGAATCTTTCCTTGGAATTACCAGTGTAGGAATAGATTACAGAAAAGAATTTTTGACCAGCAGTAATCTTGGCGAGAGAAAAAGAGATGTGACACAGGTATTTTTTGAGCATCAAATCAAATTTTTTGATCAGAAGCTAGAAGTCAATCCAGGCGCAAGTTGGGCCAATTATTTAGGAGGTAATTTTTTCTATCCAGGTGTAGATTTAGGCTATATATTCAATTCGAATCACAAGATTTTCGGGGCGATTTCCAAAGGTTTCAGAATCCCGACTTTTACAGATTTATATTACAACAGTCCAGCAGAAAAAGGAAATCCTGATTTGGTTCCGGAAAATGCAATTTCTTCTGAGTTAGGTTATCGTTTTCAAAATCAAAAAATATTGGCCAAAATCAGCGGCTTTATGAGAAACACAACCAATGGAATTGACTGGCAAAAAGATGTTTCATCGGATCCTTGGAAAGCTGTAAATATTGCAAAAATAGATCTGAAAGGTTTTGAAACAGAGTTCAGACATCAGCCATTTTCGTTCCTGAATTACCGTTTGGCCTATACCTATCTGGATAATAAATACAGAGATGAAATGAAATATTCCCGTTTCTCTTTGCAGAATCTGAAACATCAGTTTGTTGCTCAATTAGATTTGAGATTCCTGAAATATTTTAGCAGTCAGTTGATTTATAAATATTCGGAACGTGTGAATCTTGGCAGTTATAATATTTTGGATGAGCAGCTTAATTTCCGTTATAAAGACCTTAATTTCTATATTCTTATCAATAACCTGACGAATACCACATACACAGAATCCAATCTGGTTCCGATGCCTGGAAGATGGTTTCATTTAGGATTTACATATCAGATTAAATTGAACTAATTTTTTTAATTACAAAGTCACGAAGTTTTTTATAATGGTCACAAATTTTCAAAAGCAAAAATTATCTGTGTCCTTTTTGGATTCCCTTTGTGCCTTTGCGGTTTTAAACTAAATTTGCAAAAAATAAAAAATGGCAGCTTACTTAGAATTCAATTTTAAAATAAATCCTTTACAGCCCTGGAACGAAATACTGATGGCAGAACTGATAGAAATCGGTTTTGACAGCTTTACGGAAGAATATGACGGTGTTTTGGGATACATTCAGAAAGATATTTTCAATGAAAATGAATTGAAGAATATTCCGTTGTTTCAGAATGAGGATGTAAAGATCGATTATTCTTATGAGGAAATGCCGAATATCAACTGGAATGAAGAATGGGAAAAGAATTTT
>JAEXJU010000040.1 GCA_023448955.1 Bacteroidota bacterium | reverse complement strand
TTGGACAAACGATCACTTCTGCTCCAACAGCTCTCAGGATGTCGCATTTTTCCTTAGACTGTTTGGAATTGGTTACGAAGATACATTTATAACCCTTCTGAATTGCTACCAGAGCAAGGCCCATTCCTGTATTTCCGGAGGTACCTTCAATAATAGTTCCGCCCGGCTTCAGCCGACCGTCTTTTTCGGCGTCTTCAATCATTTTAAGCGCCATTCTGTCTTTCACGGAATTCCCCGGGTTTGTGGTTTCCACTTTTGCTAAAACCAAAGCGGGGAAATCTTCGCCTAAAACTTTGTTAAGCTTAACCAACGGTGTGTTACCGATTGTTTCTACGATATTATTGTAATATTTCATAATCTTATTTATAATTATCCTCTGGCTCTTTCCAGCAAAACCATCATCAGGAAGCTAAGAATGACGAGCGATTCATCTTCATCATCTATATCAATCAATCTTTCCAGCTGAAATCTCCGTCCTATCAAAGACGGCATTTTCTTGAGCCTAAAATACGCTTTTCCTGCATTGTCCCTGACAGTATATGAAGGATTCAGAAAATAACCTGTAAACATGCCTAGAATAGGGATTTCGCCTACAAAGCTATCAAAAACTTTTATCCAGCCATTATCTTCATTAATCTGATAAATTGGCTTGTCATTCTCATCAATGATATCATATCTCGCTTTCCAGATAGAGCGCATGCCTTTCCTTGCCAATCTTCCGAACTTTTTACCGGCAATCAGGTCAGTCATCAGATAGGAAGCATTAAAATCAATCCATTGATTGGCCTTGATGTTAAATAACTCCTTCGTTCTGCTTTCATCACTAAAAACAATCACATCTTCCTTGAGCCTGAACATTTTCTGACGGACATATGCAACATAATTCCCGTCTCTGTCGGTGATATTAAAATCGCTGGCCAGTGTGGTAATTTTAAATTTAAAATCCAGCGGATAATTGAGATTTTTTAGTATCATTTTTATGTTCTTTGATTAATAATTAGCTATACTTAATGGCTTTTAAAGGCGAAATTCTGCTGATAAGGTAACTTGGTAAAATCATGGCAATTCCCGAGACAATAAAAATACCTACAGAAACAGAAATGATGTAAAGCGGATTAAGATCTACAGGAACGGTGCTGATAAAATAATTTTCCGGATCCAGCTTAATGATGCCTGTATATTTCTGAATCAGCAGCAAGCCAATTCCGATGATGTTTCCGGCAAGTAAACCGGGAATCATAATCATTAAAGTATAATTGATGAATATTGATCTGATTTGTCCATTCGTGGCTCCGAAAGTCTTAAGAAGACCGATGGAATTGGTTCTTTCGATGATGAGAATCAGCAAAACCATTACAATGTTAATTACTACCACCAAAAGCATAATGGTGATAATCAATGATATGTTCTGATTAAAAATATTGACCCAATCCAGAATCTGCGGATATTTCTCGGTTACTTTTTCAGCATAGTTTTTATACCCGATGTATTTTTCAATTTTTGGGAAAACATCTCCAATCTGGTCCGTGTCGTCCAGGAAAACATCCAGTCCGCCAACTTCTTTATCATTCATATTCAGAACTTTACGAACGTGGTTGATATCGCCGATAATATAGAGATCATCAACTAATTTGATATCTGTCTTATAAATGCCTTTAATCAGAAATTTCCTGTAAATCGGTTTCTGATCTTCTTTGGAAAAAATCGCAACTATGCTGTCATTTGCCTTCAGTGAAAGATCAGAAGCGATCTTTTCAGAAAGTATGATCTCATTATTATAACCGTCTTCTTTATAATCAGGAACCGAACCCTGTATCATAAACGGCTGAAATCTGGACTTATCAAAATCTTTTCCTACACCTTTCAGAATAACGCCTGCGAAGTTGGTTTCCGTCCTCAGGATTCCGCTTACTGTTGCATAAGACTGCAATCCGGCAACGCCTGGAACATTCTGTATAGCATTTTTATCAAGACCATTGGTGTCCAGAACTGATGAGTTGTAAGAAGAATTGGAACGTGTAGACTTAACCGAAATATCGCCGCTGAAATTAGAAATCCTGTCCTCGATTGCTTTTTTAGAGCCAAGACCAGTAGAAATGGTAATCAGCGATACAATGATGCCCAATGCAACAGAAAGCCTGCCGATATAGACAATCACCTTAGAGAGATTATTTTTGTTATCTTTGGAAAACGCTATTTTTTTCGAGAAATATAACGGAAATTTCAAATCAATGATTTTAAGCTTCAAAAATAAAACTTTAGTTTTTATCCTGCTAATTTATTTTGGCTCAATACCATTTATTAAATCTCAAAAATCGTCCCAAGATAATTTTAAAACTGCTGCTGACAGACCTGAGCTCTATCTTCCGCTGCTCAAAAATAAAAATGTAATTGTAGCCGCCAACCAGACGAGCCTTCTAAACAATAAAAAACATTTGGTTGATTTCTTAGTTGAAAACAATGTAAAAATCAAATCCATTTTTGCGCCCGAACACGGCTTCCGGGGAACTGCCGATGCAGGTGAACACGTTAAAAATGGTAACGACAGCAAAACAGGATTACCAATTGTTTCCTTATATGGTGACAATAAAAAACCAAAAGCAGAATACCTGAAAGGTGCTGATGTTATTTTATTTGACATCCAGGATGTTGGCGTAAGATTTTACACTTACATTTCGACTTTATCCTATATAATGGAAGCCGCTGCCGAAAACAATGTCGAAGTCATCGTTCTGGACAGACCGAATCCGCACGATGGCTACACAGACGGCCCAATGATGCGCAATGAATGGAAAAGTTTTATTGGCCTTCATAATGTTCCTGTTGTTTACGGACTCACAATCGGTGAATATGGTAAAATGGTCAATGGTGAAAATTGGCTGAAAAATGGAGTAACGGCAAAGTATACCCTGATACCAATGCTTAATTATCACAAACAAAAACGGTATGGTGTTTCCGACAAACCATCTCCCAATCTTCCAAATGACAAATCCATCAACCTCTATCCAAGCCTTTGCTTTTTTGAAGGAACTCAGGTTTCTGTAGGAAGAGGAACGGATTTGCCATTCCAGATCTATGGAAGTCCCCGGACAAAGGATTTCCAGTATCAATTTACACCAAAACCAACCAACGGCGCAAAAGATCCTTTCCTGAACGGGAAATTATGCTTTGGGGAAAATCTCAGTCAATATCCTGAAGATCTGAGAAAATTAAATTTAGAATGGTTACTGAAATCCTACAAAGCTTATAAAAATCCTGCTCAGGATTTCTTTTTGAAGAATTTATTTTTTGATAAACTGGCAGGAAGCGACGAACTCAGAAAGCAGATCATTGCCGGAAAATCCGAAAAAGAAATCCGGGAAAGCTGGAAAAAAGAACTTAACCAATTTGAAAAGATAAGACAAAAATATATTGTTTATCCTAACTAAAAAAACCTCGCAACTGCGAGGTTTTTTCTTTATATGCAAATAAAAATTTCTTATTTAAAGAAAAACGAGAACCCAGCATTCACACCAAATGTGTTGGTCACATTTTTAACATCTCCTTCTTTATTCGAAGTATTAACATAAGCTAATCCTAAATCAATACCAACTGATGGTGTCACAAGGAAAACAATCCCTCCTTTAGCACCCCAAGCTAAACCATCCGTAGTGAATTTTGTTTCTTCATTATTGAAAGAGCTTGCAGGGAATTTAGTTGTATTAGAAAAATATCCAACACCAGCTCCTAAATAAGGCATTACTTTTGAAGCAGATTTAAAATAGTAAGTTGCTGTAGGCATAACGATAAAAGTATTAGAAGTACTCTCATAATCATATTGCTCACCTAAAAAATATTCTGTGCTTTCATTTTTAGTGGAAGTAAAACCAAAATCAAGTCCTACTGCGATATTATTAGCTACAAAATATCCAGCTGAAGGCTTAATATTAAAAGATGTTGATTTTGGTCCGTCAGCTGATTCTCCATTATACTTAACTTTAGAACTTGTGCTGTTAAAGCCAATTGTTGTTGAACCACCAATCACCCAAGATCCTTTTTCAGTTTGAGCATTCATAGCTCCGAAAAGTGCAACCGCACCAACTAATAATAGTTTTTTCATAGTTTATTAAATTTGAGGGTGCAAAATTATTAAATTTTCTTAAACCTACAAATATTTATCAAAAAAAACATCAATTTTTAATTAATTCTTAATTAGTTTTCTTCAGCAATCCATTCGCCGTAGGAGTTTTCTGTCTCATGAAGTTTCAGATAAGCTAACTGAACGTGATTGGGTAATTTGGATTTTATCTTTGCAGCAATATCATAGAGCATATTTTCACAAGTGGGCTGATAATCACAAAAAATAACTTTATGACCTTGATTTTCTAAACCTTCACCCAGTAATTTATGCGGAGAGTCACCATTTACCAAAACCGCGTGATCCCAGATATCAACAATCTCTTCTTTTACAATTTTCTTGATATCACCAAAATCTACAACCATTCCGTTTTTATGATGATCCAGATCATTAATAGGATTTCCCTTTACAGTAACAAATAATTTATAGGAATGGCCGTGCATGTTTTTGCATTTACCATCATAATTGTAAAGAACATGAGCAGTCTCGAAATTGAAAATTTTAGTAATTCTTATCATTCCGCAAAGATAATTAAAATTCGACGGAATATTTTTTGCGGAGCAATCTCTAAAACTTTATTTTTGTCATTTATACACAATATAATGAAAAGAGCCCTATTTCTTTTAAGTATTTTAACTTCAGTCACTTTTTATTCTCAAAACTTCGGAGCCATCAACGAGATTCTTGAAAAGATCGAGAAAAAGCATAAAAAAATGACTGATGCTTCGGATTATAGCATCAACAATAAAAAATTTGTGCTAATAGAAGAATTTTCAGATCATTCTGAACGTCATATTCTTGAGTTCGGTACAGATAATAAAGTAACATTGATCGAACTGATTGATGATAAAGCGACCGGACAGACTTATTCCAATATTTTTTCCGGTGATTTTATACGAAAAAGAAATGCAATCTCGGTCCGAGCCAACTATCTTGAAGGGAAACAAATCGCTTCTCCTATTATTTATAGTTTATATCTGATGAATGCTAATAGTATGTGGTATTTGAAAGACATTAATAATAGTAAACGCTGGATCGAGAATAACAAGCTTATCAAGAAAAAATAAACAATTATTTTTTAAGAAAATCAATACAATATTCTACCGCAGAATTGAGTTCTTTTGGTAGCGACGTTTCTTCCCAAGGCTCTTTTGCACCGAAAGTATGATTAGCATTTTCAATAATTTTTAATTGAGAATTTCCGATCCATTCATGAAGATTTTCAGAATGATCCATCCCAACAGATTCGTCTGCAGAACCGTGTATAATGAGTGTCGGAATATCAATTTTCTTTGAGGCTTTTTCTACATCCAATCTTTTCTCATTATTCTTATAATCTTCAAAAAACTGGAAATAATGAGGTAATTTTTGCTTGGTTCTGGCGTGTTCAATATAATAAACACCTGTATTTTTCCAATTTTCGAAAGCTTCATTTTTCGGAAATCTATCCAGAGTAGAAATACTAGCAAGCGTAATCAGTTGATTGATCCGCTTATTTTCTGAAGCTTTTATAACACAAACACCGCCACCTCTGCTGTGACCTACCAAAGTTACATTTTGAGAATCGACCTCATTTCGGCTTATAAATTCATTAATCACAATTTCCAGATCTGCCAATTCTTTGGTAAAATTGTTATTCGCAAAGCTATCTAATTCTGTGATATGATTTGGATTTTCCAAAGTGGTGCCGTTGTGCGACATATTGAATTTAACAAAATAAAATCCCTCTTTAGCAAACTTCTCACCCACCATTTCCCAAACTCCCCAATCTTTATAACCCTTATAACCATGCACGAAAATAACAAGCGGAAGTTTCTCCTTAGATTCAGGAAAAATAGCATCAGCAAGAAAATCTTTCGAGCCTTTGAGAATAATATTGTTTAGTTTGGTTAAGGTCATAATATGGTTTTAAATAAGGCTCGCAAAGATTTTTTATTTCAATCTAAGGTGTAAAACTAAACTTAGCATTGAAAGTCCATTATCTTTTCTCTATAATCTACTTAAATCGTCATCGAGAAAATCCTGGTTTCCGGCTTATTTCTCATCATTCTAAGATCAAAAACCATCGCAACATTTCTGGTAAAAGCCCTTCCCTGTTCTGTAATCCTGATTTGATTTTCCGAAATCTGAACCAAACCGTCTGATTCCATTTCTCTCAATTTTTCTATTGCATTGTCAATTTCTGGGAAAGCGTTTTGTATATCCCAACTCGTTTCCAGCTGACACATCAGATTCAGAATATGCTTTCTAATTTTTAGATCTTCATCATCCAGAATATGACCTCTGAAAACCGGAATTTCTCCATCTTCTACTTTCTGTTGGTACTCTTCTACTGTTTTCACATTTTGGGCAAATGCGTACCAGCTGTCCGAAATGGCAGACATCCCTAATCCCACCATCAGCTGTGTTTTGCTGGAAGTGTAACCCATAAAATTACGATGCAACTTTTTCTGAACCAGCGATTGGTATAGATCATCGTGTTCCAGAGAAAAATGATCCATTCCTATTTCTATGTAACCAAGATCTTCCAAAAGTTTTTTTCCATCTTCGTACAATTTCCTTTTTTCATCACCACTCGGAAGATCGGTTTCATCAAAACCTCTCTGACCCACACCTTTTACCCAAGGAACGTGGGCATAGGAATAAAATGCAAGTCTGTCTGGCTTTAGTTCCAGTGTTTTGCGGATGGTAAATTCCATAGCATCCCAAGTCTGGTGTGGCAAACCGAAAACCAAATCGTGGCTGATGCTTTTGTAGCCAATTTCTCTGGCCCATTCTGTGACGTTTTTAACATTCTCGAATGGCTGAATTCTGTTGATGGCTTTCTGAACTTTCGGGTCATAATCCTGAACTCCGAAACTGACTCTGGTAAAACCTAGATCAAACAATGTCTGCAAATGTTCTTTCGTGGTATTATTGGGATGCCCTTCGAAACTGAATTCTTGGGCGTCTGCAATTTCCACGGTATCGAAAATCCCTTGCAACAGTTTTCTGAGGTTTTCCGGAGAAAAAAATGTAGGCGTTCCGCCACCCAAATGTAATTCCTTAAGTTTTGGTTTCTCGGAAAACAATTCCAAGTAGAGTTTCCATTCTTTCAGAACACTTTCCAGATAAGGTATTTCTACGGAATGCTGCTTGGTAATTCTTTTGTGACAAGCACAGAAAGTGCAAAGTGCCTCGCAAAACGGAAGATGAATATAAATGGATATCCCTTCTTCGGAATTGCTTTCTGAGAAGGATCTAATGACGGATTGTTTCCAAAGATCTGGCGCAAAACCGTCTTCATTCCAATATGGAACAGTGGGATATGAAGTGTAACGCGGCCCTGGAATATTGTATTTATCAACTAATGAATTCATTGTTGCAAAGTTACGAAATAGAGTTTGGAAAGATTCCTGATTTGGGATGATTTTTAATCGGTTGCCTCTATTCTATCAATAGGTTGAAAATAATTTGTTCCGACTGATCGTTTTTTTTGAAAAATCCCATAGCCCCGATTGCAATGGAAATCCTTTTTTGCGAGAGGCTATGCCGAGCAAAAAAGATTGGAATGGAAAGCGGGAAATAGCTCCTGAAAAATAACTATGTTAAACTAGCTGTCTGTACTATTCTAAATGTATTCAAGAATTTTTTCCAAAGCAATACCGCGAGATGTCTTTAGCAGGATATTTTCCTGGTTTACAGGGTTGTTTTGCAAATAATCTGCAAGTTCTGAGGTGTTCAGAAATGCCAAATTATTATTAATGTTTTTGAAATGTGGGCCAACGGTAATGATGTTGTCAAAGCCACAAGTTTTTGCGAAATCCAGAATATTCTGATGTTCGGCTGCGCTTTCTTCTCCCAATTCCAACATATCGCCAATGATGATGAGTTTGGTTCCCAAAAAAGTTCTGAAATTTTCCAATGATGCCTGCATACTACTAGGATTGGCATTATAGGTATCCAAAACTAGGGTTTTCCCTTCTTTTTTCTGGATCTGAGAACGCATATTGGAAGGTACATAGTCTTCAATAGCTTGTTTAATATCCTGAATGTCTATCCCAAAATGTAAACCAAGCGATATAGCCGCAGAGATATTATCATAATTATAACGGCCTGTGAGATTGGAAATTATTTCTGTCTGCCTGTAACTGATGCCTACAAAATTGTCTTCAGAAAGTGGTGAAAAACTGTAATCGGAATCATGAGTCCCGAAAGTTATCTTATTGTCATAATCAGCCGTTTTTTCAACTTGGATTTTATCATTCAGGTTTACCAAAATGGTCTGATTATGAGTTCTCAGGTAATCATAAAGTTCGGATTTTCCTTTGATAACGCCTTCTACTCCGCCAAAACCTTCGAGATGTGCCTTCCCAAAATTGGTAATGTAACCGATATTTGGTTTTGCAATTCTACACAAAGACTCTATTTCCTTCTGGTGATTGGCTCCCATTTCTATGACTGCAATCTGATGTGAATTTTTTATAGAAAGTATGGTAAGTGGAACGCCAATGTGATTGTTTAGATTTCCGAAAGTAAATTGAACATCGAATTTTTTGGACAATACTGTGCTGATCAATTCTTTTGTTGTTGTCTTTCCATTGCTTCCAGTGAGTCCTATAAACGGAATTTTTAATTGATCTCTGTGATAAACAGCCAGCTGTTGTAAAAAATCCAGAACCGAGGGTACAAAAAAGATGTTTTTTGCCGGAAAATTATAGTTTTCATCTTCTACAATAACAGCTATTGCGCCATTTTCCAAAGCTTCGGAAGATTTTTCTGCTGCGTTAAAAGTATCCCCAGAAAAGGCAAAAAACAAACTTCCCTTTTGTACTTTTCTGCTATCTATAACCGTATTGGAACTCTGCAAAAATATCTGATAAAAATCCTTTATGTTCATTCTTCAAAAGTATTAAATGAATCTGTATAAAAACAAAAAAAACAGTAGAAAAATCTACTGTTTTAATTTTTATATTTTGCAAAAATTATCTTTTTGTACGACCAGTTTTTGTGTTCTTGGCATCCTGAGCAACTCTGAAGCCAATCCAGCCATATCCTTTTGCTTGATTTTTAAATCTTCTCTGACCCGGATCCAACCAATATGCAGAATCTAACCAAGAGCCACCTTTAACAACTCTCACAAAATCGCTGATCTGAGTAGTAGCCTTATTTTTGTCCTTCTGCATTACAACACTACCGTTTTTATTGACAATAAATTTAGGCTTAACAGAGTTGTACATATTGAATTCTGTACTGTCACTTGGAGGAGTACCACCAGAATCTAATGAAGACTGATAATCTCCGTCTCTGTAATTTCCATTATCTGAAAGTACTTTTCTTTCAAACTCACCCGGAAGACCTTTGTAAACAAGACGGCCATCTGCTAAAGTGTCATATTTTACATCTTCATTAGTAATTTTTTTACTTGTTCCATCTTCATTTTTAACTGTCTGAACAGTTTTACTTCCTCTGAAATAGTTGAAATCACTAAATTCTTCATCAATCATAGGTCTGTAGATATCAGCAACCCATTCTGCAACGTTTCCATACATACCGTAGATTCCAAGATCATTGGATGGATATTGTTTAACATCGGCAGTAGTCGGTGCACCATCGTTTTTCCAACCTGCAACACCGGAATAATCCCCGCGTCCCATTTTGAAATTTTCAAGATACATTCCTCTGTTTTTACCTTTAGTACCTTTTAAATTGCTGATTTCAGGAGTTTTTCCTAAATAGTTGTTATACTCTCTGTTTTTTTGAAGACCAAGAGCAGCAAATTCCCATTCCACTTCAGTAGGTAATCTGAATTTTTCCACAACACCTGAAGTATTATTTCTGTTCGCAGCAGCTATACGCTCGTTGCTTGTCTTTATACCACTTCTCTTATTAAGTTTTTCTTTATCCACATAAGCGTCCAGTTCAGCATCATTGGATTTAAACTTATCCATATTAAATGTAGCACCGGCAGTTGCAGCTTTATCACCTGAGTAGATATCTTTAGAAATCACACCTTGTTTCATAAGTGCTCTTTCGTTTGCTCTCTCTGTGAGCCAGTCACAATATTTTGTAGCTTGTAACCAAGAAACACCAACAACAGGATAATAATCATATTCCGGAGATCGGAAGTATGTCTCTGCGTAATCATTACGAGAAAGTTTATTATTCCAAACCAATGTATCTGGCAATGCCCCAGTGTAAATATGTTTGAATCCAGGATCTGTTGATGGAAAAACAAATTTAAGCCAAGTTGTATATTCTCTATATTCAGAGTTTGTAATTTCGGTATCGCCTATAAAAAAGGAGCTTACCTGCATTCTTCTTGGCGTATTGTTCCAGTCATGCATCACATTGTCTTCTACTAAACCCATAGTAAAAGTACCTCCTTCCACATAAACCATAC
>JAEXJU010000032.1 GCA_023448955.1 Bacteroidota bacterium | reverse complement strand
GTACTATCTGTGTAGCAAAAATGAATGATGCAAATCAGAACTCCGTAGGAGTTCAATCTTTTAAAGTCATTTAAATAATAAAAAAGAAAAAAGCCACAAAGTGGCAACATCATTATAAAACAAAAATATCTGCGAAAATCTGCGTATAAAATCTGCGAAGATCTGCGGGAATAAAAAAATATTATGCTTAAAAAATTACACCATATCGTTCTAATCCTTTTCAGCACACTCTATTTGGCGCAGGTCGATGTCGTGTACAATGATCTGGTGTGGTCCGACGAATTTTCTACCAACGGAGCAGTGGATAATGCAAAATGGCATCATCAAACCCAATTGCCTACAACAGGAAGTTGGTACAATAATGAGCAACAGCATTACACCAATCTCATCACCAATTCTTTCGCGAACAATGGTGAACTGAATATTGTTGCTAAAAAAGAAACCTTTACCGATCAGGGGTATACCAAAAATTATACTTCGGCAAGATTAAATTCAAAATTTGCTTTTAAATATGGCAGAGTTGATGTACGGGCAATAGTTCCTAAAAACCAAGGAACTTGGCCTGCAATCTGGCTTTTAGGAAGAAATGTAAACGAACCGGGTGGTTATTTCGCTTCTACTTATGGAAATACCAATTGGCCTGCTTGCGGAGAAATCGATATGATGGAATACGGAATTTTCCCTTCTGCTCCTGCTAATTTTATTCAGAGTACGTTGCATACGCCGTCTTCATCAGGAAATTCTGTCAACTACGGCGGAATGTTAGCTTCATCAGACATTACCGACAATTACCACATTTATTCGATGAACTGGTCGCCGAATCAAATTACATTTTTGTTGGACGGAGTTGCCTATTACACTTACAATCCTTCCGTTAAAAACGCATCAACGTGGCCTTTCGACAAAGAACAATATTTACTTTTAAACGTTGCAATGGGCGGTGTTGCGGGAACTATTCCTTCCACATTTACCAATGCTTCGATGATTATTGATTATGTGAGAGTCTATCAGAATACCACTCCGGATACGGTTGCACCTGCCAATTTTACCGCAACTGTAGGAGCAGTAACCAGTGATTCCGTAGAATTACTACTGAATGCAACCGATAATTTTGGAGCAATTACCTACCAAATTTCTGGCGGTGCGACGCAAACGGTTTACGGAACTTCGGGTGTTCAAAAATCAGAAATTATTTCAGGGTTGAGTCCATCGACTAATTATACGTTTACAATTTCAGCGAGCGATGCAGCAGGAAATACAGCAGCCAATAATCCCATTACGCTGAATGCAACCACACTTTCCAATATCAACACTGCTTGCAACGGAACGTCTACTCTGGCTTCACAAGGTGCATTTTCTACAGGATACAAATACGGTTTCCAAACCATCGGAACCGATGTGAAAATTACTTTCGAATTGTTAGACACCGATAAAACGGGCGTTGTTGCCTATTTGTGGAAACAAACGCCTTTCACCGAAACCTCAATGACGAATGTTTCTGGGAAGAAATTTACGCACACAATTACCGGACAAACGATTGGCTCTACCATTAATTACGCTGTGAAATTTGCGTATACAGGCGGTTTATCGGTAACCAAATACTATTCTTATGTAGTGGGAGATGCGTGTACTTTGGGAGTAGAAGATTTCTCAAAAACCAAAGAATTGCTCTACCCTAATCCTGTTGATGATATTTTGAATCTAAAATTATCAGAAAATAAAAACACCGTTACCCTTTTCGATTTTTCGGGTAAAAAATTACTGGAAAAATCAGCCAAGTCTATTTCAGAAATAAATATGAGCTCTTACCCGAAAGGAAATTATATAATCAAAATCGAAAATAGCAAAGGTACAACCATACAAAAAATTGTCAAAAATTGACTTTAAATAACAATTATTATTAATCCTTTTTAAAATTTTCTAAACAATGAAAAAATTTATTTTTTTAGTGTCATCCATACTAGCAAATCTAGTAGTGGCACAACAAGTCTTAATAGAAGACTTTTCAGCTCCATCCAGTTATACTATTGCAGGATTTGAGGGTTTAGCTAGTGCATCTATTGTTGCAGATCCTGTTTCAGGGGGAACAAGGGGTAATGGTTTCCAGCTTGTCAATCAATCTACAGGAAACCCTTGGCAAGGTGGAGAGGTTTTATTTTCTACAAAAAAAATGAAATTAACAACTGATAAAACAGTAAAAGTAGATGTTTATTCCACACAAGCATTTACAATGTTAGCAAAAGTAGAAAATGGTGCACCTGCTTCAGCAACTTCTGCCAATTATACAACGCCTGGAGCTTGGCAAACATTAACTTTTTCTTTTACAAATGGTCTTGATGGTACTGTTCCCGCAAACGGCGAATATCAAAAAATGGTTTTTTTTGGAAATTGGAAAGCTGATAATTCCGGCTTCAATTCTCCTCCGGGAAATTTTGCATATTCTGTTGATAACATTACTTCAGAACAAGTAGTGGCAGCACCAGATCCTGTACCCGCAACTTCAGCACCCAATCCTACCCAGGCTGCTTCTGACGTAGTTTTAAGCTTGTTTAATGATAAACCTGGATATACGCCAGCTTATGTACAAGAAGGAGCATTTGGTTCAAGAACATTAGTTAATTTAGATGCTGAAAATGACGAAACTATGAAATTTACTTTTTCAGCTGGAGGTTGGGGACAGTATAACAACACTACTGTAAATATTTCTGCTGCAAATTATTTACATTTAAGTTATTATGTACCTAGTGCAACTCCTGCAGGAGCAAACGGTCATGGATTTTACATTATGATAAATAGTGGTTCTGGAGAAAAGAAATTTTATGTTAAGCCTACTGGAGGTGATGCTACAATGGTGTTCGATTCTTGGCAAACTGTTTCAATACCAATGACATTTTTTACTTCGCAAGGATTTAATCCTGCTAGTTTTTTAGTTTGGAAAATAGATTCTGATTCTGATATAAATACTAAATTACTTTATATCGATAATATATTCTTTACTAAAAGCGTGTTAGGT
>JAEXJU010000369.1 GCA_023448955.1 Bacteroidota bacterium | reverse complement strand
GCGTTACCGATTATGATGGCGACAAAATCTATATGCAAAGCGGCAACTCTATTCCTACAAATAATGTGATCTGGGCAGCTGGTGTTACCGGTAATATTATAGACGACTTCAACAAAGAGAATCTGGTAAAAAACCGATATATTGTCGATAGATTCAATAAGGTGAAAGGCTATGAGAATATTTTTGCCATTGGTGACATTGCCTATATGGAAACACCAAAATATCCGCAAGGTCATCCGCAGGTTGCCAATGTTGCGATTAATCAGGGAAAAAATCTGGCTAAAAATTTCAGAAAAAAATCAGTAAAAGATTGGGAAGAATACGAATATATTGACCGCGGTTCTATGGCAACTATCGGGAAACACAGAGCAGTAGTAGATCTTCCTAAATTCAAATTCCAGGGATTTCTGGCTTGGTATTTCTGGATGTTCTTACATCTTATGCTGATTTTGAGTGTCAGAAATAAAATTGCTATTTTCTTCAATTGGATGTGGAGTTACATCAACAAAGATTCATCTCTCAGACTCATCATCGCACCATCCAGAAAAAACCCTACAGAACAGTAAAACACTCAGCTTTGATACACACAGATGATAAAAAAATCAATCACAATAGCCTTAATAATATTATCAGCAATTTGTTTCGATCAGAAAACCGTTAAGTTTGCAGACTCGATTCTGAAGTCTTATCACATTCCGGAAATCAGCTATGCGGTAATCGACAGCAAATCTACATTGGAAATAGCAGCTCTGGGAAAACATTCTGTTAATCTTCCGGATGTAGCAACTTTAGAAGACAGGTTTCATATCGGTTCCAATACCAAGGCAATGACCGCCTTTCTAATTGCCAAATATGTAGAAAAAGGACAATTAAAATGGACTACCAGATTTTTTGATTTATTTCCCGATTGGAAATTAAAAAGCAAACCGGAATACGCCAATATTACATTACAGGATTTGCTGTCACACAAAGCAGGAATACAGCCATTTCAAGGAGAAAATGACCCGCCAATACCTGATTTCAAAGGAACAAACCCTGAAAAAAGAATGCAGTTCGGGCAATTTGTTCTTACATTGGAACCAGCAAAAACAGACGAACAACATCCTTTTATCTATTCCAACGCAGGATATACATTAGCAACATTAATGGTAGAAAAAGTAACCGGAAAAAGTTGGGAACAGTTGATTGAAAAAGTATTCAACAAAGACTTGAAACTAGATGTACAATTATCCTGGCCGGAAAATCAGAAGCGGAAAGATACCTGGGGACATCTCACAGAAAATGACAAATTAAAACCGGTTCCTTCTGATTTTGATTTTCATCTGGATTATACAGAACCAGCAGGAGACCTGAACATAAAACTAAAAGATTACATCAAATTTATTCAACTTAATTTACAAGGTCTTGAAGGCAAGAACAACTATCTGAAAGCAAAAACTTATAATTTTATTCATAAAGGAATTCCGGATTATTCTCTGGGTTGGTTTAATATTTACGAAAACGGTAAAGAACTTTCCACACATTCCGGTACAGTAGGAACCTATTATTCGCTGGTACACATCGACAGATTAAAGAACAAAGCCTATATTATTTTCACAAACGCTTTCAATCCTGATACACAACAAGGCGTAAGGCTTTTAATGAGAAAACTGAAAGAAAACCACGGCAGTTAGGCTTAAACTATACTTTTTGCTATATTTGAACCTTAGTTAATCTAATAAATTTTTGCACCAAATCTCTGCTGGGACAATATATAAACGATAATTGGTAACAGATCCCGATTTTACAATCATCAAATCTCAAACCTTAAATTTCAAACCTCAAATCTCCACTATGCGTATCGACATCATCAGCGTACTTCCGGAACTTATGGAAAGTCCTTTTAAAACTTCAATCCTAAAAAGAGCGATGGAAAAAGGTCTGGCCGAAGTTCATTTTCATAACATCAGAGACTGGAGCATTGGCAAACATCGCCAGATAGACGATGAGCCTTATGGTGGTGGCGCTGGAATGATAATGATGGTGGAACCGCTGGACAAGTGCATTTCCGAACTGAAATCCCAAAGAGATTATGACGAAATCATTTATCTGACACCAGACGGCGAAACGCTGAATCAAAAAATGGCAAACTCACTGTCTATCAAGAAAAATCTGATTTTTCTATGTGGTCATTACAAAGGCATCGACCAGCGTGTGAGAGATCTTCATATTACCAAAGAAATTTCTATTGGCGATTATGTGTTGACTGGCGGAGAATTAGCAGCTTGTGTACTGGCAGATTCTGTCATCAGACTTTTGCCGGGTGTACTGAATGACGAACAAAGCGCCCTGACAGACAGTTTTCAGGACGATCTTTTATCTTACCCTATCTACACGAGACCTGCTACGTACAAAGGATTATCCGTTCCGGAAATTCTACTAAGCGGTAATTTTGCAGCGATTGAAGAATGGCAACACGATGAAGCAGTAAGGATAACCAAAGAACGCAGACCAGACCTTTTGGAGTAATTTGAAATCTGGCATCACAGGGAAACTGAACTTGAAAAAAAACCAGGATGTGTTTTTGTTGTAGATTTTGATTCGTCTTTTTAATTGTTGTTAATAAACTTTTCTGCAAATTCATCAAATTCCTTTCTATAACTTCTTCCTACAGGAGTTGACTTATTACCAAACAAAACTTCATTGTTATTGATTGCAGAAACATTTGTAGAATTGATAACAAAAGAACGATGAATTCTTATAAAATTTTTACTTCCAAGATTAGAAAGAATTTCGTTTAATGACATTTTTGATACAATAAATGATTGATTTTTTGTGAAAATTTTCAAATCATTTCCGATACTTTCAAAATATAAAATATCGTCTAGATAAAACTTTCTAATAAATTTTTCAATTTTAAAATTAATAAAATCATTCTGCTTTTTTTGAGCCGTATTTCGAAGAATTCGATCTACCGATTTAAAGAATCTCTCAAATGTAATTGGTTTTAATAAATAATCAACCGCCTCGAGCTCAAACCCTTCTACTGCAAATTCGCGATATGCCGTCACGAAAATGGTTTTCGGCTTATTATTCAGCGATTTCAGGAAATCAATTCCGCTCAGATCCGGCATCTGAATATCGAGAAACAAAAGGTCTACGTCTTGCGTTTGCAAAATTTTATAAGCTTCCATCGCATTTTGCCCGGTGCCTACCAGTTTCAGATCTTTAATTTTTGAGATATGATTTTCCAAAAGCTTTATTGCCAAAGGCTCATCATCGATAATAATACAGTTAATCATACTTTCTCGGCGTAAAAATTTCTAATGAAAATGTATTTTTTTCTTGCTTAATTTTCAGAGAATATTGATTCTGAAAATTTAATCTGAGCTGTTTTTTAATATTTTCCAAACCAATTCCGGGTCTTTCATCGGGAGATTTTTCGAATGATGAATTTTCAACTTTAAAAATACAACCATTTTTATCGACCGCAACCGTAATATGAATTTCAATTTCACCGCTTGTTTTTTCGGCGCCGTGTTTAAAGGCATTTTCAACAACAGACAAATACAGCAAAGGCGGAATCAGGCTTGGAAATTCTAGTTTTTCGGTTTTTTCAATGCGCAAACGGTCATCATATCTCAGTTTTTCGAGCTCGATGTAATCATTGATAATTTTCATTTCATCTTTTACCGAAACCAGATTATTTTGTCCTTTGTAAAGGATATAATCCAAAATATCCGAAAGCCTACTGATGGATTCCGAAGTTTTATCAGAATATATGATGGAAAGTGAATAAATATTATTAAGCGTATTAAACAAAAAGTGAGGATTCAGCTGGGATTTTAACATCTTAAGCTCTAATTCCTTTTTTTCTTTCTGAAGTTGCATCGCATTTTGTTTCTCATCCCGATATCGCAACATAAATTTTAAAGATATAAAAATAAATGAACCAGAGAGAATTGCTAATAAATAATGAAAAATAAGATATTTGATATCTGTTATTATTTCATAAATACTTTCCTTAGGATAATCAAAAAATAAAGGCTCTGCGATATGAACAATAAAAATCCTACACACAACCCCAAACAAATAAGTGCTGAGAATAAAATAAAATAAAAAGAGCACATATTTTCTATGATCAAAATATTTTTTAATTAAAACGAAATAAATAAAATTTGAAAAGACGATTTGACAAATCAAAAGAAAAAAATCGTAATAAAATAACTCTTGAAAATTAGATTTTTCATATTGATGATAATTTGTGGTAGTTCTGAAAGCAAATAAAGCTAACCAAAATATTGTCTGATAACCAATTTCATTTTTGTTTCTCTCATTAATAATTATCGTCATAACTTCAAAAATATTAATTAATTTTTGATTGTATCAGTACTGTACTTCAAAATAAGCAAATTAGGATGTGAAAGACATATATTTGAATTTAAAAGCAAAATATTGACGTTTGTATTTTAAAGAATGCAGTCTGCAAACTTAATTGAACATTGATGATTAATCAGCTTAAATTTACCTGAAATTAAATCCGATGAAAATCTCCGAAATTATTATCAGATTCGCTCCTCTGGAGCTCTGCTTTTGCGGGATTCATTTTTCTATTAGTAGTAAATCCCGATGGGATTAAATAGCTCCGTTAGGTGCGAACTGATAATAGAAAAAGTTATATTTAGAATTAAAGCTCCGTAGGAGCGACCTGCTAATTAAATAATGCAAGTCTGCAACTTTAGATTAATCAGCTTAAATTTACCTAAAAAAAGTAAAAATTTACACTCAATATCTTAATGGAAATTTATGAAAAAAATTCTTATCCTATCATTATTAATATTTACAAATCTAATTTTCGGACAAGCTAACGAAGGCAATCTAACCGAAAAGATTGAACAAATTATAAAAGATAAAAAAGCCAATATTGGAGTTTCTATCGTGGATGGTGATAACAAAAAAATTGTTGATATCAATGGAAATGAATTTTTTCCGATGTTGAGTACCGTCAAATTTCCAATCGCATTAACTGTTCTTGATAAAGTTCAAAAAAATGAATTTTCATTAAGACAAAAAATTTTTATAAAGAAAGAGGAACTTTTGGAAAATCCGGATAATTGGAGTCCTTTTAAAGAAAAATATCCAGATGGCAATCTTGAGATTACGCTTGAAGAAGCATTAAGCTGGATGGTTTCTTACAGTGATAATAATCTTACAGATATTTTGCTAAGGCTTATTAGCGGCCCCGAAACGGTTCAAAAATTTATTAACAGCAAAAATTTTATAATCAAAAATGATGAAGAAGATATGCACAAAGATTGGGAATCACAATTTGTAAACAAGATAACACCCAATGAAGCCACTAAACTTTTAAGCAAATTTAACAAGGGAAAAATTTTGGATAAAACGACTACAAAGTGGCTTTATAATGCGATGCTCAATAACAAATCTGGCGGAAACAGATTGAAAGGAAAATTACCTGAAAATAGTAAAATAGCTCATAGAACGGGAACTTCATTCACAAATGACAATGGAATGACCGGAGCAATCAATGATATGGGAATTATAGAACTTCCCAATAATAAGAAAATTATTATTTGCGTTTTGATTAATAATACCTATGAAAGTTTTAAAAATTCTGAAGAAATAATTGCAGATATTGCGAAAGCAACGTGGATGTATTTTTCAGCTAAAAAATAGCGTTTGAATTTTAATTAATATCCGAAAATAAACACTTTTATAAATCATTAAAAAATATCAGAAATGACAATGCCCCGATTTTATTTTACAAAAACGAAATTAAAAATAATATCGACACCAAACCTATTCTGAAAAACGTGAAAAAGAACGTGAAATTGTACGCAGTTTACGGACAACAAGACCACATTTTTTCTGAAAAACAACTTAATGATATGAAGAAAACTGTGATCAAAAATAATTTCAAAATCATTGATAATTGTTCACATTATTTGTTCGTCGACCAACAGCAAATATTCCTTGAAACAATTGAAAAATGGCTAAAATAATTCATTTTAAATATTTAACTAAAAACACTTTAAAAAAAACAATGAAAAACCTTTTCAGGCTGGCTTCCGTTGCCATCGCAATTTTGTTTACTTCCTGCAACGCTGATGCTCAGCAAAAACAAGAGAATTACGCTGCAAGAATCGACAGCCTTATAACAAGCACAAATCCCAGAACCTTCAACGGCGTGGTTTTTATACAGCAGAATGGAAAACAAAAATATGCTAAAGCTTTTGGTTACTCGGATTTCAACAAGAAAACACCTTTGAAAATCAATGACCATTTTTCAACAATGTCGATTGCTAAACAAATCACAGCTACATTGATTCTTCAGGAAGTTGAAAAAGGAAAAATTGATTTAAAAGTTCCGATTCGCAAATATTTGCCAGATTTTAAATACGCATGGGCAGATAGTGTTAATGTACATCAATTGCTCAATCATACTGGTGGTATGTACAGCGATGTTTTAAAAACAGAACTGAAATATGAGCCAGGAACAGCTTTCAATTACTCCAACATAGGTTATTACGTTGCGGGATTGGTTTTGGAAAAGCAAAGCGGAAAAAGCTATCAGGAATTGGTTACAGCTTTATTCAAAAAGTGCAGGATGAATGACAGCTTATACCCTAACGAAATCAGCAGTAAACTTTTGACAAAGGGACACACCATTCGAAAAGATGGAAGTTATAAACTGAATGAAAAATCAGAATTCAATCCTACAAATTATTTTGGAAGTCATTTGATAGTCACAGCGCCCGATTTGGCCAAGTGGAATGAAGCGCTTCACAACGGAAAACTGCTGAAACCAGAAACTTACAAATTGATGACGAGCTATTCGGTGACCAATGCACACCAAGTTTTTAGTGAAAATCCGATTGGTTATGGCTATGGCTTGAGAATCAATGACAAAGCTGACGTTTATGAAATCGGGCACACGGGTTTTCATCCGGGCGAAGGTTTTACGGCTGTCAATTTATATTATCCAAAGACCAAAACCAGCGTCATTATTATGGAAAATGTGGCGAATGAAAACTTTGACATTGCTTATTACTTCGAAGAACAAGTGAGAAAAATTGTGAAGGAAAGTCAACTTTTGAAATAACTATATTTTGATGAAAAAACTAATATTAATTTTCTGCATTTCTTTATTCTCTATTCAGACATTCGCTCAAAATTGGCCTGAACTTCGCAAAGAACTGAATCAAATCATTGCTAAGAATAATTCAACTGTCGGAGTTTCCATACAAGGAATTGAAAGCAAAGACACTTTGAGCATCAACGGAAATATGAAAATGCCGATGATGAGCGTTTTCAAATTCCATATTGCATTGGCAGTCCTGAATGAAGTAGACAAGGGAAAACTGTCATTAAACCAGAAATTTTTTATCAAAAAAGAAGATTTGAAAGATGACACCTGGAGTCCGATCCGAGAAGAGTTCCCTAATGGAAATATGAATCTGACACTAGACCAATTATTGCGATACACCGTTTCCCACAGCGACAATAATGGTTGCGACATTCTGTTGGAATTGATTGGCGGAACGGAAACCGTGCAAAAATTCATTAACAAAATTGGCATCAAAGATTTCACCATCAAAATGAATGAAGAACAAATGCGGACTTGGGAAAATCTGTATATCAACACTACAACGCCCATTGCAACTACAGTATTATTGGATAAATTCTACAAAGGAAAAATTCTGAAAAAATCTTCCACAAAATATCTCTATCAATTGATGGTGGAATGTTCAAGAGGAATTACCTGGATGAAAGCTGGCCTTCCTGAAGGAACAGAATTGGCGCACAGAACGGGAATTTCTGGAA
>JAEXJU010000258.1 GCA_023448955.1 Bacteroidota bacterium | reverse complement strand
ATATTCTCCAAAGAAAATAAAAATGGCCATAACCGGAAACGGAAATGCCAGTAAGGAGCAAGTCGCAGGAATGTTGCAAAACCTTCTGAAACTAAAAGAATTTCCTACAAAATATCTGGATGCTTCCGATGGATTGGCGGTTGCCGTTTGTCATCATTTTAATTCCGGAAGTATTTCAACTGATAAGTCTTATTCTGGCTGGGATAGCTTTCTGAAACAGAATCCGGACAGGATCAAATAATGTTAGATGTTAGATGTTAGATGTTAGATGTCAGATGCAAAATTAAGTTCTAATATTTATTTGATGATTTCCTTTGACTTTTTCTTAACTTGATTCTTGATTCTTGATTCCTGTTTCTTGATTCTTGATTCTTCTCACTTGATTCTTCTCACTTGATTCCTGTTTCTTTTTTTCCGTATTTTTGAATCGATGAATGACTCTCTTTTTGAAATTGTAGAACACACCAACAGAAGCATTTTCCTCACAGGAAAAGCCGGAACCGGGAAAACTACATTTCTTAACGATTTTGTAAAAAAAACAAAGAAAAAACACATTGTAGTAGCGCCAACCGGAATTGCCGCCATCAATGCTGGCGGCGTAACCATCCATTCTATGTTTGGTTTGCCGCTAAGAACTTTTTTGCCAACAACGGAGAGAATTGACCAAAATCTCGGTAACAATATTGCGGATCTGATGCCGCATTTCAAATACCGAAAAGACAAGCTGAAGCTGCTTCGGGAAATAGAAATTATCATCATCGATGAAGCTTCGATGCTGCGGGCAGATGTTTTGGATATGATGGATTTTGCATTGAGACACGTTCGCAGAAATCAGCAGAAATTTGGTGGCGTTCAGATGTTATTCATTGGCGATCTCTATCAGTTGCCTCCGGTGGTGAGAGACGAGTATGTATTGGCTATGTACTATTCATCACCCTTTTTCTTTCACGCTAAAGCTTTAGAAGGCAGTAATTTCATCACGCTGGAACTGACCAAAGTTTACCGGCAAACTGACGAATATTTTCTTGAAATCCTAAACGCCATCCGAGACGGCATCATTGAAGATATAGATTTTGATAAACTAAACGAAAGATACCAACCTGAATTTAATCCTAAGGATGAAGCCTATGAATATCTCTGCTCACATAACAATATGGCGGATGATATCAACCAGAAAAAACTTAAGGAACTGGGCGGAAAACTTCATTCTTACGCAGCCGATGTGGTAGGTGAATTCAAGGAAACACAATATCCGAATGATGAGGTTCTGGAACTGAAAGTAGGCGCACAGATTATGTTCATCCGAAATGACACTTCGCCCGATAAAAAATATTACAATGGAAAATTAGCCCAAATTTCTTATCTAGATGAAGACGAAATTTCGGTGATCCTCGATGGAAGCGAAGAAGAAATCACACTAAAAGCAGAAACCTGGGAGCAGAAAAAATATTCTTTGGATGATGAAAAAAACATCAAAGAAGAAGTTTTGGGAAGCTTCAAACAGTTTCCGATTCGCTTAGCCTGGGCGGTAACCATCCATAAAAGTCAGGGTTTAACTTTTGATCGACTGATCATTGATGCGGGAAAAAGTTTTGCTTCCGGACAGGTGTATGTTGCTTTGTCACGTTGCCGAACTTTGGAAGGAATTATTCTTAAATCTAAGATAACGCCCGAAGTGATTTTCTCTGACAAAAGAGTTTCGAAGTTTCAGGACGAGACACACGCCAATTCGAAAATAGAAGAAATTCTCAATTCTGAAAAGTACGATTACAGCATCCAAAAAGTCATCAGAAGAATCGATTGTGCCTGGTTTATTTCTTCTTTGGAAAACTTCAATATTTCTTCGAAAACCGCCAAATTCATCGAGAAAGAAAGAACAAATCAACTTTATCAAAGCCTGAAACCAGAAATCACAAATCTGGTAAATATCTTCCAGAAATTTGAGAGGATTTTGGTTCAGAAAACTCAGAAATTCTTACAGGGTGAAGAAGAATGGACAGAAATAGAGGACAAGGCAAAAGGTGCCGTTAATTTCTTTTTTACGAATGTGAATGAGAAAGTTTTTTCGCCACTCAAGGATTTCTATTCGGAAACCAAAGGTGTAAAAGGTCTGAAAGCTTTCAATGAAGATTTCCGGGTCTGGCTGGATGATATTGAAGATTATCTGAAGGATTTGAAAGAAGTTTATCTGTTAGAAACACCTTTATTTGACAAAGAAAAAGATGTGGAGGTTTCAATGACCATCAAAAAGGTACCGACTCACGTTCTGACTTATCAATTGTTCCAAAACGGAAAAACAGTTGCTGAGATTGCGAGAGAAAGAGGTCTTGTAAACTCTACTATTTTCGGACATCTTTCTAAATATGCCGAGCAGAATCTATTGGACAGAAATGATTTACTGAGAATCTATCCAAAGGAAAAAGTCACTGCTTTTGAAAAAGTTTTCAAGGAAAATCCAAAAGATAATATCAACGATTGGAAAGCGGCGCTGCCTGCGGATTTTGATTATGGTGAGATCCGTCTGATTTGGAATTATTTTCTGAATTTGAAGAAGTGATGTCGTTTTAAACGCAAAGTCCGCAAAGATTTAAATTGCAATTCAATGTTTTTAATTTCACAAAGACGTAAAACTTAGCAAAGATTTCAAAAAAACAAGTCGCAAAGTTTAATTTGCGACTTTTGAAATTTATTTAAGATTTAATCTTCCGCCTTTGCGTTAAATTCTGTTTTCTTGAATTAATTAATCAATTCAAATCTTGCATATTCTGCGATTTTTTTTGGCAATCTGATGCCTTCAGGCGTTTGGTTATTCTCAAGCAATGCGGCCATAATTCTTGGCAAAGCCATTGCAGATCCATTCAATGTGTGAACCAGCTGAGACTTACCTTCTTTACCTTTGTAACGGCATTTCAGACGATTGGCCTGGAAGGTTTCGAAATTGGAAACAGAACTTACTTCCAGCCATTTTTCCTGAGCTGCACTCCAAACCTCGAAATCGTAAGTCATTGCAGATGCAAAACCGGTGTCACCACCGCAAAGTCTAAGAATTCTGTACGGCAATTCCAGATCTTCCAAAATGGATTTGATATGTTCCACCATTTCTTCCAAAACGGCATAAGAATTTTCTGGTTTCTCGATTCTTACAATTTCCACCTTTTCGAATTGGTGAAGCCTGTTGAGTCCTCTTACGTGCGCTCCGTAACTTCCAGCTTCTCTTCTGTAACATTGCGAAAAAGCAGTGTTTTTGATTGGTAAATCTTTTTCGTCCAACAAGACATCACGGTAGATATTGGTAACAGGAACCTCGGCTGTTGGAATCAGATACAGATCATCTGCTCCCACATAATACATTTGACCTTCTTTATCCGGCAATTGCCCTGTTCCGTAGCCAGAAGCTTCATTAACCACGTGAGGCGGATTCACTTCCAGATAACCGGCATCTGTGTTTTTATCGAGAAAATACTGAACCAAAGCTCTTTGTAAACGTGCGCCTTTGCCCAAATAAACAGGAAAACCAGCGCCTGCAATTTTCACTCCCAATTCAAAATCGATTAAATTGTATTTTTTTGCCAATTCCCAATGTGGGATTGCACCTTCGCCAAGACCTTCTACAGTTGTAGATTCATAAACGATCTCATTATCATCTGCAGAAACACCAGCAACTACTTTTTCATTCGGAATATTGGGAAGCTGATATAATATATTGAGTAGATTTTTCTCTACTTCTTTCAACTGAGACTCTAATTCTTTGCTTGATTCTTTAAATTGAGAAGTTTTGGATTTTGCAGCTTCGGCTTCCTCTTTTTTCCCGTCCTTCATCAAGATTCCGATTTCTTTCGAAATTTTGTTCATCTCGGAAAGTTGTGAGTCCAGCTCAAACTGCAGCCTTTTTCTTTCGTCATCAGCATCAATTGCTGCTTCGACCAAATCTAATTCCTTGAAGTTTCTCTTCCTCAAGCCTTCCAAAACGCGCTCTTTGTTCTCGCGCAAAAAATTAACCTGTAACATTTTTGTTGGGTGTTAGGTGTTTGGTGTTAGATTTTTTAGCGGAACTTCCATCATCCCGCTTCTATTATCCAACATAAGTTGTGCAAATTTAATGATTTTATTTCACGATTGTGATAATGTTCGGCTGTCCGGATACTTTTGTGAATTTCAGTTCATTATCGTACCAGAGTTTTGATAATTCGAACAGCGACGGAGTCCATTTGTATTCAATTTCAATGATATCGTCATCATTCACCACCTGCGCATTAACTGTTTTTGAATATCGGATAACAAATCTAGAATAATAAGTTTTCTGTTCCGGACTAATAGAATCTTTCAACAATCTGGTTGCGCCACCAGCATAATCCAGATAAGTGGTGTTTTTAACATCCTTTTGCAAGCTAGATCCAGATACAGTGGTAAGTGCTGTTTCGCTAAGAAGATCCAGTAAGGTCACGGAAGAATAAGATCCTTCCAGCTTGGAATCCAGAAGATCCTGACCATCCTGATTTTTAACGTAAAGATTCAGCACCTGATCTATGATCTGATAATCATTCTCATCGCCACGGCACGAGAACAACAAAATTATGGCTGAGAGAATTATGGATATTCTTAGTTTCATCTTTGCAAAGATAAAAAATACATCACAACAATTTCCGGAAGTAAGCAAAGAATCCTGCCATCAGTAAAATTCCTGTAAAAAATAACGTTAAAGCCTGAGAAACTGCCATTCCTGTTACGCCATATTTTGGAACTATAACCGCAGACAAAAGGTATAAAACCGCCAAAGCTAATAAAGAAACCATTGTGTTATATTCCATTTTTCCTACGGCTGATAGCAGGTTTCCATAAAGATTTCTGAAAAGCATGTTAAGTAAAAATGCAGAAGTAAGAATCATAAATGGAACTTCTATACCGATGTATTTTTCTCCAAAAAAAAGTCTTATCATAAAATCGTGAAGAAAGAAAAATGCCAGTAATAAAAACAAACAAAGCGGTATAAATATTTTGTAGTAATTGGAAATATAATGGGTGAGAAATTTTTTATCGTTATAATGCCGGGCGAGTTTTGGAAAATCACTTTGCATAAATGTAAGTGCAATAAATGTGAGATTGGAAGGAATCAGAATGGCGGTTTTATAATCTGCAACAGAAGACTCAGTCAAAAAAAAGCCTGTGAGAATAATATCCAGAGAAAATAAGGCATCTGACATAACCGCTGTTCCTGCTGTGAAAAAGCCATATTTCCAAAGTTCTTTTTTTGACCAATCTAATATAAAATGTTTTTTTAAATCAACTTTTCTGACCCAGAACAATGCAATAAAAGGCATTACAGCTGATGCTATCAAATAACCTATTATTCCAAGTAAATAAGTTAAAAATATCGTCAATAAAAGTCCGGAAATATTGACTACATTATTAAGTTTAGCAAACTCACGGTTTTCGCCATCAATCCTTAGCTGCGACTGTATATGATTGTAAAAAAAATATCCTATTAATCTAACTGAAAATGCCCAAAAAAGCCAAATCATCTGCTCCAGTCTTTCCAGATAGAATATGGATGTCAGCAAAAAGATAATGCTGAGTAAAAGTTGGTAGATAAAACCCTGACGAAAAAGATAGGAGGACAAATCCTTTTTTGATTGAACACTTTTGGATATGGATCCGTACCTCAATAAAATTTGCTGGCTGCCAAAGCCACTAAATGCCAGAAAAATGGCAGATAATGCTGCAATTGTACTGACAAGACCAAAGTCTTTTTCCGGAAGAAGACGGATAATTACTATAGAACTTATAAAACCACAAATCTTTGCTATCAGCAAAGATCCGAAAACAAAATGACCTTTGTTCTTAAAAAAATTACGGATGAAATCTGATAAGCTTCCCACTAATTAAAAAATAACTTAAAAATAGCTAAAACATTGACTGCCTGGCTTTTTTGAAAAAAATCTTTTTGTGTAAATAAAAATTCTACATCAGACTTCAATTCCGGATAATGTTCTAGTCGCCAAATATTGTCTTTGAAATAATTATCGTAATAATTCTGAATATCTTTTGAGTTATAAAAATAGAATTCGTAGGGGTACATACTGGTCTTATGCTTTTGATTGGTAATCTTTGTATTCCAGATTTTTGTAATTCTTTTTTTCAGTTTTGTACCAACTGTATTTTTCCAATGCGCATTGGGTTTCATTCCTGTTTTTTCCCAGACGTATTTGGCTGCATTTGGCATACATTGATTGAGCCATTCCAGATATAATTTCTGACTGATTTTCCATTTTTCCGGTAAACTTACAGCAAATTCCAATAATGTCTTGGACATAAACGGCGATGTCTGATAGCCATATTGTTGGATTACCTGAGCGCCCAAAACTGTTCTGTTATACGCCACATTCCGTAGATAGAAAAGTTCCTCAGATTCGTATTGGGAAAGGATTTTGTCAAAATCTGATTTTACTTTCGGTAGAAATTTCGAATTAACAACAATTTTAAATTCTCCCGGCTTTTTACGGTATGGCACAGTATTGAATCCACCCAAAATCCCATCTCCGATGGCTCCGCTGTGCACTATCTTGAAATTTTTATCCTGAAGATTTTCAAAAGCGTACTGAACATGGATTCCGCCGGTAAAAAGCCCGCAACCTTCGGATAATTCTGTCAGTTTATCAATATATTTCAGATAACTTCCACCATCCAAAGATCGAAATATGTAAGGGATATTATAATCTTTTGTAATTTTTCGGGAAATAGTCTCGTCTAAATAGCCGGATTGAGAAAAACAAAATATCTCGTCTGGCTTCAATCCTAGATTTTCTGCATACATCAGAGCCATTCTGCTGTCTAAACCACCGCTGAGTAAGGTAAAATGTTTTGATTTCAGTTCAATATCCTTTTCATATTCCTGAAGAATATTTTCTGAAAATATCTCATTAAGATCCTGTACGGCATTCTTTTTTGACTTTTTATAATACTCAACATGATTCAGATCAAAATATTTTTTTTCGGTCAGCTTCTGAGTTTCAATATCTATTTCAATATAATGTCCATCCTGAATTTTAAAAACATTTTCAGAAGGTGTTTGATTCTCTAACATATTCCCAAAAGTCAATAACTTATAGATATTATTTATATCAGGAGCAAGTGAAATACTCGCATTGTTTAAAGTTTCTGAAAGACGAACCAGATGAGAATCAACATAAATCCCATTATTCTGTTTGGTATAGAAAACTCTTTGTGTAGAAGTTGGATTAGTAAAAATATAAACTTTAGTATTAACCTTGTCAATAATGAAACCTCGGAACTCTCCATCCAATTCATTAATGGATAAGATATTCATAGCCTCATACTGACTTATAAAATATTCTGAAAAACTAGAGTACAAAGAACTTTTCAGCAGTTTTTTCTTATTAAGAATAACGCCCTCAATTACAATCTTAAAGCGATTATTATCAATTATAAATGAATCATAATCTTCGTCGAAAAATGTTTTGTCATCAACACTTTGTTCCGAAATGCAAATTTGAAATCCTTTCCTCATCATATTACTTTTTCATAAATCATAGTAAATTGATTACTTATACTATCCTTAGAAAAATTATCAATAACAAAATCTCTTAAGACTTCCGGCTTATTGAAAGTGATTTTATTTTCTATAAAATTTTGCATTGTTCGATACAATTCCTGCTCATTAGCTTTTTCAATCAAAACACCTAATCCCGGTTTTATAAACTCTGGAACACCACCAACTGAAGTCGCGATAACCGGTTTTCCGCAAGCATAAGACTCCAATATCACACAACCCTGAGTTTCATTATCACTAAATAAAATGAAACAATCTGAAGCCTGCATTTTTTCCGCAACTTCTTCATAGCTGATTTCATCAAAAACGGTGATATAACTCTCTGCATTTAGTTTTTGTACAAGTTTCCTTAATGTTGCCGTATCACCATCGCCACCGATTTCCAGTGACACATCATAACCATTAACTTTTAACTGATGAACGGTTTCAATGATTTTATCCGGTCTTTTTCTCGGAATAAGGCTGGAAACATGAAGAAATCTTGTTGATTTATCTACATCGGTTTGCCTGATTTGAAAAACATCCGTATTGACTACATTGGAAATGACTTTCATCGGCGTTTTGATTCCCAGCATTTTCAAACTGTTTTTCAGATTTTCGCTGACGGGGAAAATGTAATCTGCGTGCTTCGCAATGAACTTTGCGATTCTCTTGATGTTGGCAGAAGTCTTAGCAAGATTCTCTTCCTGAAGCGCCGTCCAGTGTTCGGAAATAACAAACGGAATTTTATATTTTTTCTTAAGATAGACTGCAAACAGCATATTGTTATGAAGAACATTGGCGTGTACCAATTCTTGTTTTTGCATTTTAGAAAACCCAATTTTGTAAGCTTTCATTATTCTAATGAAATTCTGAACCGGATTTTTGGAGTTCTTGTAATAGATAATCAAAGTCCTGATTCCGTTGATGATTTTATCATCAAAAACGAAAGTTTCTTTTTGATTAAAATCGCCAATCGTATGGAGGATTTCGACTTCATGTTTCAAAGCCACAGCTTCTGCGTGGCGCTGTACAAAATTGCCATTGGTAGGTTCCAGCTTATTGGGAAACCAGGAAGAAATAAAAAGTATTTTCAAATCTTAATTAATTTAGATCATAATTAAGAAATAGATGCAGCCCAGCTTCTGCTGAATGGCTGAAGAAAATGGCTCAGAAAATCGAGGTAAGTATTTTTTGAAAAATCAAAAACTTCTATGTCTCTAGACAAATCGCCACTTCTGATTTTGCTTTTAAACTCAGATAGTTTTAGGGTTTTAACCTCGCCGTTTTCCACGAAACTTGCTTTCATCCTGTCAAATAATCCAAGATTGAACTCAGTGTCCAAGTCTCTCATAATTTTGCCCAGCGCGTCTATACTACAGCCGGAAGCCGCTTCTTTTTCTTCGTCTACACAAATGACTATAAACTGGTTTTTTTCAATCTTAAAAGACGATGACAGTGGTTTTCCGTGTGCTGCCCAGCCCGAAAGAAAATCATACAATTTTTCTGCTATTGTTTTGCTTTCCTTAGCAGTAAAAGGTCTGGAAGCCGGATATATAATCACTCGGTAATCGTTTGTTTCAACAATATTAGATTCTTCAATTTTCATAAGGATTTGTTTATTTATAAAATAGAATCACATTCTGCAATTTTATTCTAGTAAATCAAAGTATAAAATTACGGATTTTAATTCAATTGCTGTCAAAAGCAAAAACCTCAGAGCTTCTGAGGTTTTATATTTTAATTGATATTATTCTAAAGATCTTCAGCTTCGGCCAAAAGTTCTACGATATCTTTAACTTCCACTTCGGTGTTTTTATTAAAATGTTTTACACCGTCGGTCATCATTGTGTTACAGAACGGACATCCTGTTGCTATCACTTTTGGTTCAAAAGAAAGAGCTTCTTCAGTTCTCTCGATGTTGATGTCCTTATTGCCTTTTTCCGGCTCTTTAAACATCTGTGCGCCACCTGCTCCGCAGCATAAACCATTTGTTTTGCAACGTTTCATTTCCACCAGTTCTGCATCCAGTTTCTCTAGAAGCATTCTGGGCGCTTCATATTCATCATTAGCTCTGCCAAGATAACAAGGATCGTGGAATGTGATTTTTTTTCCTTTGAAGCTTCCGCCTTCTATTTTCAATCTTCCTTCATTCATCAGATCCTTTAGGAATTGTGTATGATGCAAAACCTGATAATTTCCGCCTAAGCTTGGATATTCGTTTTTCAATGTGTTAAAGCAGTGCGGACAGGCCGTTTCTATTTTTTTGACATCGTAAGCATTCAGAATTTCGATGTTTGTCAGAGCCATCATCTGGAAAACAAATTCGTTTCCGGCACGCTTTGCAGGATCGCCTGTGCAGGATTCTTCCTGACCAAGCACGGCAAATTCTACCCCGATTTTATTTAAAATTTTGCAGAATGCTTTGGTTATTTTTTTTGCGCGATCATCGAAACTTCCGGCACAACCAACCCAAAAGAGAACTTCCGGAGATTGACCTTCCGCAGCGTAATCTGCCATTGTTTTTATAGTGAAATCCATATTTGTTTCAATTTACCAATATAACAGTGGAACAATTTACCAATCTTTGTTACATTGCAACATTTTTTACATTGTTAAACTAGTTATCATTCGCCCAATTCAATCGATCTGCCTGGTTGTATTGCCAAGGTGCAGCATTATTCTCCACATTGGTCATCATTAAATTTAATTCTTGAGGAGCAGCCGATTGTTCCATCACCAAAAATCTTCTCATCTCGAAAATGATAGACAATGGATCAATCAGAACAGGACAAGCTTCCACACAAGCATTGCAAGTGGTACAAGCCCAGAGTTCTTCTTTAGTGATGTAGTCATTCAGAAGTTTTCTGCCATCATCCACAAACTTTCCATTCTTGTTGATATTCTTACCAACTTCCTCCAGTCGGTCTCTGGTTTTCATCATAATCGCCCTCGGTGAGAGTTTCTTTCCAGTGATATTAGCCGGGCAAACTGAAGTACATCTTCCGCACTCTGTACAAGAGTAAGCACTTAAAAGCTGATGTTGGTTAAGATCAAAGATATCTTCAGCCCCAAATTTAGACGGCATTTCTTCTGCACCTTCAGCTGGTGCTGCGTATGGATCAGCGTTAGGATCCATCATTAATTTGATTTCTTTTGTAACAGAATCGAGATTATTGAATTTTCCTTTCTTCTCAAGATTGGCATACCAGGTATTTGGAAAAGCAAAAATAATATGAAGATGCTTGGAATAGTACAGATAATTCATAAAGAATAAGATCCCAACAAAGTGAAACCACCAGGCAAACTTCTCTATGATATGAAGCGTTTCCACATTCATAT
>JAEXJU010000242.1 GCA_023448955.1 Bacteroidota bacterium | reverse complement strand
ACATAATATTGGTCTCCATAGTATGTTCCCCATAATTTTTTTCCGTCCGGTGTTATTTTATTAACAAAGCCATCCCAGTTTCCTTTTAATGCAGATTGATAGGTACCGCTTGTTGCAATATTAAATGTGCTGGAAGAGGAACCATACAGAAAAATATTATTTTTTTTATCAGGCTTTACAAAGAAATATTCATCACCCGAACCTCCAAAATAGCTTCCCCATATTCTTGTAGGAGTAGGATCAATGACAATTGTTTTTTCAGAAGTGTCAATTGAAGATTCGAACCCAAAGGTTTGTCCATCAAGGTTTTTAAAATTGACAGATAATGTTTCTTTTTCATTATTTTCAATCCAAGAATTAGGAATGTTTTCCTGCATTTCTCCAAATCTCAATTTCATAGAAAGTATTCCATTGCGAACTGTTGTTTTTGCTCCATTGAATTTCAATCTTATGTCAGAAATTTTTCCTCCAGGATGAATAATGAAATTGTACTCTACGGGTTTTGCAGAATCTTTTGGTTTGAAAAAAACTAAGTCAATATTTTTATAAAGATTTTTATAAGTTATTTTCTTAAAACGATGGACGTGAGATACGCCTTCCTTTTTATGTTGTAGATTATAGTAATTATCGTAATCATCAGACTTTTCTTCTGGGATAATTTCAGGATCCCTTTTTGAGTTTACAAATTCAATATCTATTCTATGATATTTGTAATCATCTACTGTAGTTGGTAATTTTTTTCTATTACCAGAATCTAAAGCACGAGAAGGTTTATTTTTTTGATTAATGTTTTTCTTTTTTATTTCATAAACATCGTAAGAAAAGCCATTATCTTTGATTTGAACATTCAGTCCAGGGCTGTTAAGAAGATATTTTATGGCAGGATTAGGATTTCCATTTTGATCTACAATTTGACCTTTGTTTTCATAAAACGAATAATCAGAAGATAGTTTTTGTCCAAAAATAAAAAAGCTAATAAATAATGTAAGAAGAGTGAAAACTTTCTTCATAAATGGTTAAAATTTTTCACAAATATAATATTTATTTCAGTGTTAAATTAATTTTTCCACCACTCAGTAAATGTTTGAGATTCATCATCCAGACTCATTTTCTCGCCAATCATCGGTGTGCAAAGTCGAAAGTTTTTACCCAAACTATTTTGCTTTACTTTTTCCAGAGGTTCGTTCCAGGCGTGCTGCGCAAGAGCAAACTTACCCGAGTGCACAGGAAAGATATTTTTTGCATTAAGATCAGCCACTATTTTTCCAAACTCTTCTGGCAGTGTGTGGATGTATTTCCATTTTTCATTGTACTGGCCATTTTCTAAAATTGCCCAGTCAAAAGGTCCAAAAGTTTCACCAATTTTTTTGAAATGAGAATCATAACCACTATCGCCGCCAATGAAGATTTTTTTATCAGGGGATTCTAGAACGTAAGAAGACCAAAGTGTGGTGTTTCTCTTAAACAATCGACCAGAAAAATGCCGGGCTGGAGTAGAGGTTATTTTAAAACCATCGGCCAGATTTCTGTTATCATGCCAATCTAACTCTATGATTTGATTTTCATCAAAACCCCAACGTTCAAAATGAGCGCCAACACCCAAACCGCAAATAACAGTTTTGATTTTTGATTTCAGTTCTTTGATGGTTTTATAATCCAAATGATCGTAATGATCGTGAGAAATAATCAGAAAATCTATTTCCGGGAAATCATCGGTAGTGTAAATATCTGTTCCTGCAAAAGCTTTAGTAGTTCCGGGAATTGGAGAGGCGCTGCCACTTAGAACAGGATCGACCAAAAATCGCTTCCCAGAAAGTTGAAAATAATAAGAAGAATGTCCCATCCAAACCAAAAAATTGTCATTAAGTTTCTGATTTTTCAAATCGGTTTTTGTGCTGGGAATTTTGTGGTCTGGAACCTTGTTGGGTGTTTTATCTGTCAAAAACTCCCACAGAACTTGTCTCATCGTAAAACCTTCTGCCAGAGATGGCGTAATACTAAGATTCTGAAAAACACCATCTTTATAATTAGGAGATTTTTTGATTCGTTCCAGTCGTTTTCCTTTTATGGTTCCCCCAAAAATAGGATGGTTAGCAATAAGTAAAATCAGGATTATAATCCCCGCAACAGCAAAATATTTGAACATTTATATTTTTTTGAGTTAAGACGATCAATCGGCTACTTTACTTTAATTTATTTTCGGTCTACGATAAGAATCCATTCATGATCTAAAATTTTATATCCCTTATCATAAACAAAAAAATACTGAGAACCATTTTTATAGGTAATGATTTGGGTGATATAATAGAAGTCAAATCCTGCCGATTCCATTTTGTTTCTGGTCACTTTTGTTTTGCCGTCTGTATTATTTTCAGAAAGAATCCGGTAATTTTTGCGAAGCTTGTTATTGACATTCCGCATCAGATTTGTTGTGGTTTTATTCTGTTTATTGTTAAATGCATTTCTGCAAGAGTCGGAACAGAATTTTTTATCCGAACGCCCGATAATTTTATCGCCACATTCAGGACAGGTTAGATTTTGCATTGTCATCTCTTGTGTTTTTTACGTTAGCTGTCAAAATTAGCTTGGACAGAGTATTCGTAAGTATAAAGTTAAAAATTTATTGTTATTACACCAAAATACTTATTCGTTTACAAACGATTACAAATGGATATAAATGTTTTTTAACCGAATTAATGTTTTCACCAATCTCACATTTGCTGAAGAAAACCGGGAAACTACGGCAAGACGTTCCGGTTTTAAACTATAATTTATAAAATCTATATTATGTCGTTAAGAAACAAAGTGACCTTGATTGGTCACACAGGTAAGGAAGTTGAAATTTATAACTTCGAAAACGGAAACAGAAAAGCTACTGTAACATTAGCTACCAACGATTACTACACTAATGCCAGCGGCGAACGGGTAGAGGAAACACAATGGCACAACCTGGTGGCTTTTGGAAAATCGGCAGAAGTTCTTGAAAAATACGTCCCAAAGGGTAAAGAAATAGCTGTTGAAGGAAAGCTCACATACCGCTCTTACGATGATAAAGATGGTGTCAAAAGAACCGTAGCAGAAATTAGAGTTGAAGAAGTGATTTTGCTTGGATCTAAATAAACTTTGAATTATGGTGACTTGTTTTAAATTGGAATCGTGAAAATCAAAGTTTTGAAAATCCGGATGGCTGACCATTATCAAATTATGGATGAAGCTGTTGTAAATGATTATCTTGATCGTTATGAAATTCTCAATATCAATTCAGAGCTGATAAAAGATAATATCAATTATTGGTCTGTCTTGATTCATTATAAAGATAAACATCTCAATCAAAAAGAATCTAAAACTAATGACGATGCGGAAAATGATCTTTCTGAGGAAGAAATAATCATTTACAATAAACTGAAGATATGGAGATCTGAAAAAGCAGATAGGCTGAAGCTGCCCTCTTATATCATCTTTCATAATAAGCATCTTATGGCGATAGCAAAGCAAAAACCGTCACAAATGGATGATCTGCAGCATATCAGCGGACTTGGAAAAGCCAGGATTGATAAATTTGGTACAGAAATTTTGGATTTATTGGAAAATGCATGAATTATTTAGCATAAAAATAACAGTTTGCAGATTTGAATTTATTAGTTTGTCCCGTATATTTGTTTATGCTAAATGATCAAAAAATCGAAAAATTCAGGCAGATTGTAGAAAATAAATTTCAGATCTACAATTCTCTTTTTATGAGTCTGCCGTATGACAAAATGACCAATATTGGGATGCTTCTTCCGTTTCTTTACGAAGAAAGCAAAGAAGGTTATCAGCTCGGAAAATCTCCGGAAGAAATTGTTGAAGACTTCTTCCAGAAACACACGGAGCTGAAGACAGAAGACCAGAAAACAGAGTTGCTGTTCAAGATAATTCAATATATAGAAAGGCAAGTTGTACTTTTTGACAGTATAGAAGACGCAGCTTTTCAGCAATTACATTCTGAGAGTGACTCCGGAACTGTTCTTAATCTTTATGAAAGAGCATCGCAGGAACACCATCTTAATGCTATCCGCAAAAAGATGGATGACTTCGCCATTAAAATAGTATTTACGGCTCACCCGACACAGTTTTACCCAAATGCTGTACAAAGAATCATTCACGATCTGCGGGATGCGATAATCAATGATTCTGTAACTCAGATTGACACATTGCTTCAGCAGCTTGGGAAAACACCTTTTGTTAATAAGGAAAGACCAACACCTTTGGATGAGGCTATGAGCATTATTTATTATCTGAGGTATGTTTATTATCAAAGTATTGGAGAACTTTACAAAAAGATAAAGCAGGTTTTTGGGACTTCCAACTTTACGCCAAGTCCGGATATTATTCAGCTTGGTTTTTGGCCAGGTGGCGATAGAGACGGTAATCCTTTTGTAACAGCGGATATAACACTAAAAGTAGCAGAGGAACTCAGAATATCCATCCTGAAAGATTATTATGGGCATCTTAAAAATGTGAGAAGACGGCTAAGTTTCCGGGGTGTTTCTGATGTTTTGGAGAAACTGAGTAAAAAATTATATGCTTCTATTTTTCAGAAAGATGCGAGGATTTCCGCACAGGAGATCATTTCACAATTGGACGAAGCAGAAAAAATTCTTGTTGAGCAACATAACGGACTTTTCAGAGATATTCTTGATGATTATAGAGACAGAGTAAAAATTTTCGGAACTCATTTTGCAACTTTGGATATACGCCAAGACAGCAGAATTCATCAGAAAATAATGGATGATATTTTTTCCAAAGTTTCCGGTAATTCTGCAGATTCTAAAACAGCAGATGAAAAAATAAATTACCTTTTAGATTCTGATGCTATTCTCAACCCTGATGATTTTGAGGATGAAATGACCTGTGAAACACTGAAGAGTATATACAATATCAAGACAATTCAGGAAAATAATGGTGAACGAGGTATGCACCGTTACATCATTTCAAATTCTGATGAGGTAAAAGATGTGATGAATGTTTATGTTATGATGAAACTATGTGGCTATGCACCAGAAAACATAAATATAGACATTGTTCCCCTTTTCGAGACGATGGAAGGACTGGACAGATCAGAGGAAGTGATGAGAACTCTTTATCATCACAAGGTCTATCAGAGACATCTTAGCAAAAGAAATAACAAACAGGTGATTATGCTTGGCTTTTCAGATGGAACCAAAGATGGTGGTTATTTGAAAGCCAACTGGCAAATCTATACAGCTAAAGAAAAACTTACAAAATTGTCTGAAGAAAATGGTGTAAAGGTTATTTTCTTCGATGGAAGAGGTGGCCCACCAGCAAGAGGCGGCGGGAAAACCCACGACTTCTATGCATCACAGGGAAATACCATTGCCAATAACCAAATTGAGCTAACTATACAAGGTCAGACCATTACTAGTGTATTTGGAAATAAGGACCAGGCAAAGTTCAATTTTGAGCAATTACTTACAGCTGGAGTAGAAAATGATGTTTTCAAAAGCATTAAAAAAGACCTTAACGAAAAAGAAAGATCTTTGATCTCGGAACTTGCAGAGATCAGCTATAAAAAATATTCTGACCTGAAAGCGCACCCGATGTTTGTACCCTATTTACAGGAGATGAGTACTTTGGAATATTATGGAAGAACCAATATCGGAAGCCGTCCCAGCAAACGGGGCGCAGGATCTGAACTGAAGTTTGAAGATTTGCGTGCCATTCCTTTTGTAGGCTCATGGTCACAGTTGAAACAGAATGTTCCGGGATTTTTCGGTTTCGGATTTGCATTGAAAGCCTTAAAGGAACAAGGCAGATTCGATGAAATCGTAGCTCTTTACAAAGGTTCTGACTTTTTCAAAACCCTAGTTCTTAATTCCATGATGAGTATGAATAAAACTTATTTTCCGCTAACTTACTATATGCGTAACAATCCGAAATTCGGTGAGTTTTGGAATATACTCTTTGCAGAATTTGAGTTATCCAAAGCGATGATGCTGGAACTTACGGGCTATAAAATCCTGATGCAGGAAGAACCAATAAACAGAAAATCTATTAAAATCAGGGAAAAAATCGTGCTACCATTACTAAGCATTCAGCAATACGCACTAATGAAAATCCAAAAAAACGAAGGCGACAGGGAAACTTACGAAAAACTTGTTATGCGTTCATTGTTTGGAAATATCAATGCAAGCAGAAATTCAGCATAGATTTCCTGAATACAAAAAATTGAAAAACCTCATTTATTGCAAATGAGGTTTTTATATTTATAAGCGAAATCATACCAATAGGTATTAAACTTTCAAAATCTCTGCTTCTTTCACTTTCAGGTGTTCATCAGCTTTTTTCACATAAGCATCGGTCAGATCCTGGATATCTTTTTCCACGCCTTTTATAAGATCCTCTGCTACGCCGTCCAGCCTTTTCAATTCTTTATTTCCTTCTTGTCTTGCATTTCGGATTACCACTTTGGTTTGCTCGGTTTCCGCTTTTGCCTGTTTTGCAAGATCACGTCTTCTTTCTTCGGTAAGAGGCGGAACGTTCAAAATAATCACATCGCCATTATTAGACGGCGCAAAACCCAGATTAGAATTAATAATTGCTTTTTCTATCGGTCCAATTGCGGATCTGTCCCAAGGCTGGATAGAAATAGTCATTGCATCCGGCACAGACACATTGGCTACCTGATTGATTGGTGTCATTGCACCATAATATTCTACCATTACGTCCTGAACCATTGAGGTTGATGCTCGTCCTGCTCTGATTTTCTGAAAAGCGTGATCCAAATGCTTGATTGCAGCATCCATCTCTTGCTTTACCGATGCTACAATGAGTTCTAATTCTTCCATTGTATATTTAAAATTTGATAATTGACACATAAATTTATAATTGTTAAACGATAATTCATGATTGATATTTTTTGGGCAGCTTTTCCGCCTTCCACTCCCGCTTTTTTTTGAAAAGGCCGATCCTAGAATCTCCAGCTTATTTTCAAAAAAAGAGCTACGTTCAAGTCGGGCTGCAGAGAGATTCCATGTTTCCAAATAGGAAGAACATTTGGATCATTAATCAATCATTGTTAATCATTTACACATTCACCAGGGTTCCAACATTTTCGCCGTCTATCAATCTCTCCAGATTGCCGTCCTTGTTCATATCAAAAACAATAATTGGCAGTTTGTTTTCGTGGCTTAGCGTAAAGGCTGTCATATCCATCACCTTCAGGTTTTTTTCAAAAACCTCCTCGAAAGAAAGACTGTTGAATTTTACCGCATCTGCATTTTTTTCCGGATCACTGTCATAGATTCCGTCCACTCTTGTTCCTTTCAGGATTACATCCGCATCTATTTCTATCGCTCTTAGAGTTGCAGCAGTATCCGTTGTGAAATAAGGATTTCCGGTTCCTGCTCCAAAAATTACCACTCTTCCTTTTTCCAGATGTCTTACTGCTTTTCTTTTAATGAAAGGTTCAGCTACTTTGTCCATTTCTATAGCAGACTGAAGTCTGGTCATAATCCCAGCATCTTCCAGAGCGCCCTGCAGCGCCATTCCGTTGATTACTGTTGCCAGCATTCCCATATAGTCGCCTTGCACTCTGTCCATTCCTTTAGCAGCACCAGCCAATCCTCTGAAAATATTTCCACCACCAATTACGATGGCCACCTCACAGCCTTTATCCACCACTTTTTTAATTTCGGTAGCATATTCTTTCAGCCTGTCGTTGTCGATTCCGTATTGTCGGTTTCCCATCAGTGCTTCACCACTCAGTTTCAGAAGGATTCTTTTATATTTCATCTTAGATTATTATATTTTTTCGATTTTAACTGTGCAAATATAATGAAAGCAAAAGAATTACGTTCATGAAAAAGATAGTGTTATAAAAATTTTGATTAGCTACAAAATAGATTATTTTTGCAAATCCAAGACATAGTGTTGAAGAAGTTTTACAACCTTTTTTTTCTGTCCTTATTTCAGGTGGTTTTTTCTCAGACAGGGACCACGGTTTACCAGTTTCTTAATATTCCGATGTCACCAAGGCAGGCTGTTTTGGGAGATGCTGTTTCTGTTCGTGATTCTGATGTCAATTTCACAAATGCAAATCCTGCGCTTATGAACCTGGAAATGGATAAAATGTTATCTGTAAACTATTCCAGTTTTCTGGCAGGAACAAAAATAGGAAGCATTAGCTATGTGAGAGACCTGGAACACGGTCATCTTGTATCTTTTAATGCTAAATATATGGACTATGGAAGCATGCCAAGAACGGATGAAAACTCAATCATAAACGGTGATTTTTCAGCAATGGATGCATCTGCAGGTATTGGTTATGCTTATCAGTTTGAAGATGACTGGACTATTGGTGCAAACGTTAATTATGTAACATCAAAAATTGATACCTACACGTCTTCTGCCATCACTGCAACTGCTGGTGTTACTTATTATTTTGATAAAACTAATGAGACGCTTGCATTGGTTTTCAGAAATTTTGGTTATCAGATCAAACCGTACAATGGAGTGAGGGAAAAGTTGCCTTTCCGCGTAGATCTGGGTTATACTAAAATTCTGGATCAGTTTCCGGCAGCTCTTACTATTACTGCACACGATCTTCAGCAATTCAATATTTCTGCTGAAACAGATATCAACGGTCAGCCGGTAAAATTTGGGAGAAAAGTTCTGGATCATTTGTCACTTGGAGCAGAATTATTTCCCGGGCAGGCTTTTAACATCAGATTTGGCTATAACGTAAAAAGAGGAGGTGAGCTTGCCGTGCTGGATCAAAGGAATTTCACGGGTTTATCGGCTGGATTCAGTCTCAAAATTTCTTCCTTCCGTTTTGATTATTCTCATATGCGATACCATAATTCTTCTAATGTCAATATGCTCGGTCTAACTGTTGACCTTATTGAACTTGGTGGAAACAGAAGATAAATCTTCACAATTTAAGCTGTATTTAATTTTTATTTTTTTGTCATACTTATTACATTTGCAGTATGACAAAAAAACCGGTAATCGCCATAGATGGATTTTCTTCTACAGGAAAAAGTTCCATCTCTAAAATTATTGCAAAAAAGCTTGGTCTCATTCATATGGATACGGGCGCACTTTATAGAGGTATTACTTTTTATGCCATACAAAACTGCCTGAACACGGATAAAACTATTGATATTTCAAAACTAATCTCATCACTTGCTGAGATCAGACTGGAGTTTCAGAATATTGACGGAGAACTACAATTGTTTCTGAACGGAAAGAATATTGATAAAGAAATCAGGTTTCCACAGGTTTCTGATTATGTAAGTCAGGTGGCAAAGGAAGCAGATGTGCGAAATTTTTTATTGAAGACGCAGCGTGACATTGCTCAAAAAGGCGGGATCATAATGGATGGACGTGATATTGGTACTGTGGTTCTTCCAGATGCGAATTATAAATTTTTTATGACAGCAAGTCAGGATGAACGTGCCAGAAGACGTTATCTTGAGTTGGACACGGCTGGTGAGAAAACAGATATTGAAACGGTTAAACAAAATCTGATCACCAGAGATAAGATTGACAGCGAAAGAGAGGTTTCTCCTTTGAAACAGGCTGCGGATGCTATTTTAATCGACAATACAAATATCAATAAAGAAGAAACTATCGACCTGATATTATCGTATATCAAAAAGTTTTAACAAAATTTTAAGAAGACTGTTTTTGCTTTGGCATTTTAGTTGTAAATTTATAACTATCAATAATTAGTTTAAATTAAACTTAAAAATTATAAATAATGTCAAAAAAATCAAATTCAGCAGCAGTATTGGCTGCATTGCTAGCAGGAGCAGCTACAGGTGTTATACTTGGTTTGCTTTATGCACCGGAAGAAGGTAAAGAAACCAGAAGAAAAATCAAAGATAAAGCAAACGACTTTAAAGACAAAGCTGTTGATGAATACAGCAAAACTTCTGAAAAAGTAAAAGATAAATATTCTGAAGTGTCTTCTACAGTAAAAGATAAGTATGACAACTTGTCTTCGCAGTTCAAAGAAACAGCACAAAATGTTGCTCAAACTGTAAAAGACAGTTATGACAAATATAAAGATCAGGTGGTTTCCAAAACGTCTGATGTTGTAAAAGATGTTGAATCTGAGCTTGATGGATTGAAGTAATCAACAAGGTCAGTAAACAGAAAGGAACTTAGTTTCTAAGTTCCTTTTTTTATAAATAAATGTGTAATTTTATGCTAACAAGATTCCTATGGTAGAAATTTTAAAAGATTATGTGACAAAACGTGTTGATCTTCTCAAACTTCAGTTCACAGAGAAGTCTTCCTTGTCAGCGGGAATCATTTCATTCCTATCAATCTTACTAATTGCATTTTCATTTTTTATTATTCTTCTCAATTTTGGAATTGCTTTCCTTATAGGTGAGTCGCTTGGGAATATGTCTTACGGTTTTCTGATTGTTTCAGGCTTTTATTTTCTGATTATGCTGATTGTCATCGCACTAAAGAAAAAAATTGTTAATGCAATTGCCAATATGGTTATCGAATTTTTAAAACATTAATATCATGTCTGAGAACTATACCAATCTTAATGAGCTTAGAAATCAAAAAAAACTTCTGAAAAATGAAATAAGCGATTTGGAGGACATTCTGACTTTCAAAAGTAAAAAAGAAAGTCTTAGCGTTATGACCAATGGCCTTACGGACAAGTTTCTGAAAGAAACAGAAGATTCTGATGGTAGTACGTCGCTTGGCATTGATACCCAGAATATTATGAAAGAAATATCTAACGGAATAAAGGAGGCCGCTTCTAAAAAGAATATGGTCAGTCTTGCCGGAGATACAGTAAAATCCGGACTTTTGGAAAATACTATAAGAATGGGAGCTGTGGCTTTAGTAGGGAATTACGCTAAAAAAAGTGTGATGAATAAAAGCTGGAAAAAGAAAATTATTGGCTTAGCACTTATCTATGTTGCGCCTTACGCCCTAAGATATTTGAGTGAAAAACTGGATGATTATCAGAAAAATAAAACAGCTTCCAGCCTGGGTAAAATTATTTAATTCTATTATTTATTCGAAAATATCTGTCCCAGAATAATTCCTGCCGACATAGATACATTTAGGCTTTCTGTGGACTTATTTTTTCCAAACCTTGGAATTGTTATCATTTGTGAAATAAGTTGTTCCGTAGAAGGTCTTATTCCATTGCCCTCGTTTCCGAAGATGATTGAAAATCTTTCCGGAAATTTGGTTTTGTAGATGTCATCACCATTCATATCAGTTCCTAAAACTGGATATTTATAATTCGGCAAATAACTTTCTAAATCTTTATAAACAACGTTTACGCGTAAAAAAGATCCCATTGTAGCCTGTATTACTTTTGGATTGTAAATATCCACAGTATCATTACTGCAGACAATTTGTTCTATTCCGAACCAGTCTGCAAGTCTTATAATTGTGCCCAGATTCCCAGGATCCTGAATGCCGTCCAAAATAATCTGGATATTGGTTTCGATAATTTTTTCTTCCTCGGGAATTCTGCAAACTGCTACGGAATCCTTTGGTGTTTGTAAAAAGCTAATTTTCCTTAGCTCTGCGGGCTGAATTTTGTGGATTTTAGAATTTCCTAAATTGATTATCTCAGGATCTGTTGAATATAATTCTGTGATCTCATAATCCGAATTTGGAAGTTCTTTTATGATTTTATTACCTTCAACTAAAAACAAATTGTATTTTTGCCTGTATTTCTTTTTGTCCAGAGACTGTATTATCTTTATAGTATGAGCCGTAAGCATATCAACAAATATTTTCAAAAATATCATATATTTTATTACGCTGCAATTTTAAGTGTGTTTTTATACGCTTGTAATGTGACAAAAAAAGTTCCCGAGGGCGAATATCTGCTTACAAATAATAAGTTCAAGTACACAGACGGGAAAATATTTTCCGACGAAATTCCGGATCTTGTAGCCCAAAAATCAAATAAGAAAGCGCTCTTTATACTGCCAATTGGTCTGGGTTTTTATAATATGGCCAACCCAAAGTACGATACGATACTAAAGGAATATATGACCTATCCGAATGAAATGAGAAATCAGAAACTCAGAGATTCTCTTTTCGTAAAGTACGGACATCCGGAATATGTAGGCAGAAATCTATTTTGGAACCGTTTTTTTCATACTGTAGGTCAGGCGCCGGTTATCTACAGTGATTCTAAAACAAAGCAAAGTGCCAAGAGTATCAATAACAGACTGATTAACAGAGGTTATTGGGATTCTGAAGTCAAAACCAATGTTAAAAGAGATTCTTCTGCAAAGAAAGCAGAGGTAGATTATATAATTACTCATAAAGATCCGACTTACATCAAAGAATATTTTTATAATATTCCGGATAATAATGTAAGAGATATCTATGAATCTAATATCAGTAAAAGTCTTGTTAAAAAAGGTGGAATTCTGGACGAAACTGTGCTGGAAAAAGAGATTGTAAGAATCAACGATCTCATGAAGGAACAAGGTTATTATAAATTCAATAATGACAATCAGGATATTTACTTTGTTGCAGATTCTTTGCAAAGCCGGAAAAATGTTCCTGTGACTATGAACATTCTTAAAGATTCTATTGGTACACCCTACAGAAAAGCGACCATTGGGAAAATAAAAGTATCGGTAACTAACAGTAATTCTGCTGAAAATCTGCCGATTCATGATAGTCTTAGAGGGATTAATTTTTACAGAGCAGACAGTACTTATAAGGTTAATTCTCTTTGGCTTCCGATTATTGTTAAAACAGGTGAAATTTATAAGCAATCACAATTGGATCTTACAAGAAGAAACCTTATTTCGATGAATAATTTCACGATACTAAAAGCGTCTGACGAACTCAGAAAAGAAGGAACACCTGCTGAAAGAGACAGTATTATAGATGTGGAATATGTTCTGAGACCGCTTCCAAAATATGAATTTAATATTGCTACGGATATTCATTATTCTCAAATACTGAACTTCGGTTTTTCACCTTCTGTGGATTTAACTACTAGGAATGTTTTTGGTGGTGCGGAAAACCTCATTACCAGTTTTTCCGGGGTTATCGGGACTACAAAAGATCCTAAAAATCCGGGTGCTATTTTTAATGCATACGAATTGTCTGCTCAGGCTTCTTTGCTTTTCCCGAGATTATTGGTGCCGTTCAGGAATTATTATAAACTCATCCCGAAAAGATATTCTCCTACCACAAGCATTTCATTAGGAACATCCATCCAGAATAACATTGGACTTGGAAGGATCAACTTCAATGCAGGTTTGAATTACAATGCCAATATAGAAGATGGAAAGATCCAGCATAGGCTTACTTTGTTTAATACACAGCTCAGTCTCACCCAGAACAAGGATAAATATTATGATTTTTTCCCCGGCGATAATGATATAAGGGCTAATGTTTTTAATCTTTACGAGATAGATCATCCGGGAACAGTTAATTCTGGTGCATCTTATGATGATATTTCTTCCGTGATTCTTTCAGATGATGCATTTATCACCAAATTGATTAATAATGACAGAAATCTGCTATACAACTTTTTGCAGTCATTGTATAACAAAGAACGCCAGACACAGGATGTGATTATATCTTCTATCATTTACAATTTTGCTTATAATGAAATTGGGAAAAAAGATTACAGAAATCCATTTGCATTCAATGGTAAAGTGGAAATTGCAGGAAATGTTCTCAATCTTCTGACCAAAAAAGAAGAAAATTATCTGATTACAGGTAATACAAAAACAATTTTTAAAATACCATTTTCACAGTTCATAAAATTTGACCTCGATTTCAAAAAATATTTTACATTTTTTAATGATCGTGTAAAACCTCATACATTAGCCTTTAGGCAGTTTGTAGGCATAGGAATTCCGTATGGTAATTCAAGTGAGATGCCTTTTATCAGATCTTATTTCAATGGTGGTGCATACGATATCCGTGCCTGGCTGGCTTTTGGAGGTCTTGGACCTGCAGATTCTCAGCTGGATGAGCGTGTAAGATCTTATGCTATGGACAATGTAAAACTAACAACAAGCGTGGAGTACAGGGTGCCACTGAATAATATGTTTGAAGCTGCTGTTTTTACAGATGCCGGTAACATTTGGGGTTTAAAAGATAATGGATTTGGAGATCAGTTCAAATTTAAAAAATTTATCAGCCAGATGGGAGTAGGA
>JAEXJU010000202.1 GCA_023448955.1 Bacteroidota bacterium | reverse complement strand
GTCCAGCATCTGCTTCAGTACAACATCTCTTCTCAATTTTGCCTTTTCCGGGTAACGGTAAGGGTTGTTTTTTCTTGGATTTTCCAGCATTGCTACAAAAGTTGCAGCTTCCGGTAATGTCAATTGATTAGTGGACTTATTAAAATAAACCCTTGAAGCCATCTCGACACCTTTGGCGTTGAAAAGAAAATCGAACTTATTGAAATATAATGTTATGATCTCTTCTTTGGTGTATCGCTTTTCCAGACTTACCGCAACACTCCATTCTTTAAGTTTCTGAAATGCTCTCTGAAATTTGTTCTGAGAAGCCTGACCTGTAAAAAGCAACTTTGCTAGCTGCTGAGTAATCGTGGAACCTCCGCCTCTTTCGCCACGGAAAAATATGGCTCTTGCAACAGATTTCAGATCAATCCCAGAATGTTCCTTGAAACGCTCATCTTCTTTTGCCTGTAACGCATAAACAAGATAAGGCGGAAGCTGGCTGTATTTAACCGGTTTGGTTTTTTCTTTTTCGAATTTACCCAGCAGAACATTATCCGATGAATATATCTCCGATGCAACAAATATATCCGGATTTTCCAATTCTTTAACATCCGGCATATCTCCCACAAAGCCCTGAGAAACAGCAAAAAACAATGTGGAAATACCTAATACTACTGCAAAAAAAGCAACCCAGACAATCTTGATCCATTTTTTGATGTTAGAGTTGGATTTTTTCTTTTGCGGAAGCGGAAAAGTTTTATTTTCAGATTTTTTATTTTCCATTGATGAATTAAGGCTTTACATTTTGAATTTTAATTCCAAGATCTTCTATTCCTGGTAAAACATTGCGTCTCATGGCCTGAATTACCTTTACCGAATACTTTCCATTCTGCGGAAACCTGTAATTGAGCTTATATTGAAATAATGCTTCTTTAGTTTCTCCAAAACCAGTTCCCAGCCATTCTCCGTTTGGTTTGGCGAGAACATAATTAAGTGTATCCTTAGAAATAACTTTTTTGTTATGCTCGATGCTCGCTATCACACGGATATTGCTGTACGGATAATCATTGTTATTTCTTATTATAAAAATAAGATTTTTCTGATTCTGAAAATCAATGATATTAAAATCAAAATTCTGAATTTTCTTTTTATCCCATTTGCTATCTATATCGTTTACCAAAGTAGTCTCATTAGCATTTGTACAGGAAACCAATGATAAGAGAAACATTGAAACAGCAGTTATTCTAAGCATTACCTTCATTTTTAGGCGGCATTTTCTTTTTCGCTTTTTTGAACGGTTTTTTATGACTTTTATTTTCCGTTTTCTGATTTGGATTCTGGTTCTGATTAGGATTTTGATGTTCTACAGGTTTTGCAGCAGCATTATTGTTATTCTGAGCAGGTTTCTGTTCATTGGAACGGTTTCTGTCATTCTGCGGCTTCTGTGGACGGTTATTCTGCGGCTTTGAAGGAAGATTACTTCTGTTTTCATTCTGTCCTTTCTCATCATTCTGCTTTGGTCCTCTTTCCCTGCTTCTGTCCTTATTAGATTTCGGTCTTCTGTTTTTCTTCTCAAAACGGTCTACGCTGTTTTCCTGAATCAAATCAGAAGTCACCATTTTGTTTTCAATCACTTTCAGATCTTCAAGAGCTGGTGCTTTTTCTCCTTTTTTATTGATAGATATCAGCTTCTTAACCTCGAAAATATCCAGATCATACCAAGCCATAGAATTCTCTACATAAGCAAACCACATTTTCTTTTTGAAGACGTCAATTTTGATACAGAATGCTTTTCCTTTTTCAGTTTGCAAAACCGTGCTGGATGAGGGAAAATCTCTGAGCACATCCAGATAACTATCTAGTTCATAATTAAGACAACATTTTAGCTTCCCGCATTGTCCTGCTAATTTCTGAGGATTAATGCTCAGCTGCTGGTATCTTGCCGCATTTGTGTTCACAGAACGAAAATCCGTAAGCCATGTGGAACAGCAAAGCTCTCTACCGCAAGAACCAATGCCGCCTACTTTTGCAGATTCCTGACGAAATCCGATCTGTTTCATATCAATTTTCGTACGGAAAGTGCCCGCGTAATCTTTGATAAGCTGACGGAAATCTACTCTGCTATCCGCAGTATAATAAAAAGTGATCTTTGATCCGTCACCCTGATACTCGACATCTGTAATTTTCATTTCCAGATTCAGTCCATAAGCAATTTTACGCGCATCAATTTTGATATTATTTTCCTTTTTTCTTAATTCCTGCCAGATTTCTATATCTTTCTGATTAGCTAATCGATATACTTTCAGGGAATGATCTTGGGGAAAATTCTTTTTTTTCATCTGGATTTTCACCAGTTCTCCGGCAAGGCTCACGACACCAATATCGTGTCCCGGGCTCGATTCTACAGCAATGATACTACCAATATGTAATGGCAGATTATTTACATTTTTATAATATAATTTGCGGTCATTTTTAAAACGGACTTCAACATATTCCGAAACTTTCGATCCGGATGGACTGATGTCTGAAAGCCAGTCAAAAACACTTAATTTATAACTATTACCACAGGTATCTACACTACTGCATCCGTTGGCACTCTTGGTACCGCAGGAATGGGAAGAATCGCCGGATGTTTTACATCCACAACTCATATTTATTTTATTTTAATAATTGCAAAGTTAATATAATTTTTATTTAAGCTTACCGAATATATTTTTAAAAAAAACTTTTTTGTTAATTTTAAGTTAATACAGTATTAATATTGACAATATAACAATAAAATAATCATTTGAATAACTATTACATAAATAACAATTTGCCTCTTTATTATGGTTTGCATCATAACGTTTAAAATTAAACTAAAAATAATCACTCGCTTAAAAACATCATAAATAATTGATTTTTAATAGTTTTACAATTATCTAAAACTAAACAATTATTCACAGAATAGCAATGTTTAACTTTTTTTAATAATTTCTATAGTTATTATTAAAATAATTATAAATTTGGAACATTAATAATAATTATATGAGAAAAATTTTAGTATCCATGGCATTGGCTGCCGGTATGATGGCCTACGCAGGAGGATTCCGAGTGTCTCTTCAAGGTGTTAAGCAGCTGGCAATGGCACATACCAGCGCACACGCAGAGGATGCGAGTGTTGCATTCTTCAATCCTGCCGGTATTTCTTTTATCCCGGCAAAGCTTAGTGTTGCTGCAGGAGGATTTGGTGTTTCTAATAAAATTACTTACCAAAATACCAGCACATTGCAACAGACTGAAACCGATAACCCGCTGGGAACACCGATTTATGCAGCAATTGCTTATAAAATTATGGATAATGTTTCCGTTGGTTTTAGTTTTTCTACACCTTTCGGAAGCACGATAGAATGGCCAAGCGCTTGGGAAGGGAAAGAAATCGTTCAGAAACTTGAACTGAAAAGCTATTTCTTCCAACCAATGATTTCAGTTAAACTGGCACCTTGGGCATCTTTTGGAGCAAGTTACATCTATGCTAAAGGAAAAGTGGACTGGACAAAAGCTCTTACTCAATATGGCGGACAGCTTAATCTTTTAGATGACAGTGCTACAGGACATGGCTTCGGATTTGGTTTCTATTTCCAGCCAGATAACAAATGGGATGTCAGCTTAGCATATAGATCACCTGTTGATATGAAAGCAAAAGAAGGAAAAGCAACTTTTATGGTTCCATCTTCTCTGCTATCTAATTTTAATGGTGGTTCGGACAATTTCAAGGCAACACTTCCTCTTGTGGACGAATATACTGTTGGTGTTACATACAAAGTCACTCCGAAATGGTTAATTTCTGCTGACTATAATTACCACGGCTGGGAAAGATACAGCAAGCTGACACTTGACTTCAATACAGTTGCAGCAGGAAATCAGCCAAGCGATCCAACCGTTTCCGTATCACCTAAAAACTTTAAGAATACATCCAGCGTGCGTATCGGAACACAGTATGCGTTTAACGATATGATTTTTGGTAGATTGGGTTGGTATTACGACGAGACACCATATGCAGACAAAGATTTCATACCTGAAACACCTTCTTTTGACAATTATGTGATAACAGGTGGTGTAGGATTTAAGTTCAACAAACTCGGAGTAGATCTTTCCGGAGCTTATGCAATGCCAAAAAGCAGAACGTTCAATAATACAAACCTGAATTTTGCAGGACAGGCAAAGGCTGATGTATTCTATTTTGGTCTTGGATTATCTTATAATGCATTTTAATATTTAAATTAATTATGAAAAAATTATATATATCAACAGTAGCTGCGGCTTTGCTTTTCACGGTTAGCTGTCAGAATGATTTTGAAAACAGCACGGAAGATGTGGTGGTAACATCGGGTGAAGCCAATTTTTCAAAGTATATCGCTTTAGGAAATTCTCTTACAGCAGGATATAGAGATGGAACTTTGTATCAAGATGGTCAAAAAGAATCTTATCCTGTAATGTTATCACAACAAATGAAACTTGCTGGTGGTGGAGAATTTAAAGTTCCATTTGTAGACGACAATAATGGAGGTTTATTGTTTTCAGGTATTAAAATATCTAATACAAAATTATACATTAAGTCATTTACCAACGGTGCACCCGATTTGGATTCAGCAAATTCTGGAAAGCCTACAATTGAAGTAACGAAAGTACTTTCAGGTGGATTTAATAATATGGGAGTTCCAGGCGCGAAAGTATCTCACCTTTTAGCTCCAGGATATGGAAATCCAATGGGGGTTCCTGCCAAAACAGCCAATCCATATTTCGTTAGATTTGCATCTAGCCCGACAACATCTGTGATAGCAGACTTTACAACACAAAAGCCAACTTTTTTCAGCTTATGGATTGGGAGTAATGATGCTTTACTATATGCTTTAGCAGGAGCAGATGATAATATTGAATCACTTACTCCTACAGATCAATTTGCAACATATTACAACTTGCTAATTAGTCAAATCAAAACTACTGGTGCAAAAGGTGTTATTGCTAATATTCCAAATGTAACGTCAATCCCCTCTTTAACAACTATACCATATAACCCTTTAACATCTTCAGTTTTAGGACAAGGTAACGTTTCAGTAGGTGAAGCAACCATTGACAATTTAAATACAAATCTTTATGGACCTTTAAGCCAAATTCTTACAGCAATAGGAGCTGGTGACAGAATTAAACCACTTAGTAAAACGGCTTCAAATCCTCTTTTAATAAAAGACGAAAGCCTTCCAAATCTCAGCCAACAAATCACATTTGCTGCAGCAAATTCTGGAAATGCAACACTTGTAGCTCTTTCTGCTTATTTAGGTGCAACTTATGGACAGGCCAGACAAACTAATTCTACAGATTTAGTACCACTAACAACAAAAGGCAAAATAGGAAGCACGCAGACTTTACCTACTGGTATTCCAGCTACCCTTGGTGCAAGAGGAATATCTTTCCCTTTTCCTGATAAATATGTTCTGACATCAAAAGAAGCGACGCAAATAAACACAGCAATCAATTCTTATAATGCCACTATCAAAAAGGCAGCTGATGATAATGGTTTTGCTTTTGTAGATGCCAATGCAAAAATGAATGAACTTAATTCTGTTTCTGGAATTCTTTGGGATGGTGTAAAATATACTGCTAAATATGTAACAGGAGGCGCATTCTCCTTAGACGGTGTTCACCCGACAGGAAGAGGTTATGCTATCATTGCTAATGAATTTATTAAAGCGATCAATATGAAGTACAAATCCAATCTTCCTATGATCAGCCCGAATTCTTATTCTGGTGTTACTTTCCCTTAATCAGAAATTAACTTCAATATATCAATACCGTCTCGTTATTTCAACGAGACGGTTTTTTGTTGGTATCAAATATTATTTTCAAAATATAAAAATTTGATTATTTTTACAAAATGCTTTCAAAAAGAGTTAAATACGCCATTAAAACATTATTGTTTCTTAACAGAAATGATAATGCTTCGCTATTCTCTGCTAAAAGAATCTCGGAGAACGAACGTATTCCCCTAAAGTTTTTGGAACAAATCCTCAGAGAGCTAAAGCAGAATAAAATCCTTAAAAGCGAACGTGGCGCCGAAGGTGGTTACACCTTTATGAAAAACCCTGCCGAAATAAAAGTTCTGGATGTTATCCGAATAGTGGACGGCCCTGTTGCTATGTTACCCTGCGCATCGCTTAATTTCTACGCCAAATGTGATGACTGCACAGATGAGGCTACCTGCAGCATCAGAAAACTCCTCATCAATGTGAGAGATAATATGCTGCCCATTCTGGACACCAGCATTGCAGATATGACCAAATCTGAACAAATGCCTTTTTAGATGTTCACAGACGACTATTTTATGAGAATGGCTTTGCATGAAGCCGAAAAAGCGCTGGAAAAAGATGAAGTTCCCATTGGCTGCGTGATTGTTTCCAATAACAGAATCATCGCCAAATCCCACAACCTAACTGAAACGCTGAACGATGTTACGGCGCACGCAGAAATGCAGGCTATAACTTCAGCAGCAAATTTCCTTGGTGGAAAGTACCTTCAGAATTGTACTTTATATGTGACTTTGGAACCTTGTGTGATGTGTTCCGGAGCTTTGGCTTGGTCTCAGATTTCAAAAGTTGTGATTGGCGCCAGGGATGAACAGCGAGGTTTCATCAACAAAAATCTTGCGCTGCACCCAAAAACTGAAATTGTAACGGGAATTTTGGAAAACGAATGTTCTTCGATAGTGAAAGATTTTTTTAAGAATAAACGATAATTTACAAGTCTTTCCCAAGGAAATACAGACCTTTTAGCGTGTGCAACCGGTCTGCAATATTGATTTTATCAGTCAGAGGTTTGTAAACATGGCTCACGCCGCCAGTCGCAATCACGAAGCAATTGTCATTCACCTCATCATTAATTCTGTCAATAAATCCTTCCACCATTCCGAGAAAGCCATAAACCATTCCGCTTTGCATACAAGTAATCGTGTCCAATCCAAGAACCGACTTTGGCTTTACCAGTTCGATTTCCGGTAATTGTGCAGTTCCCTGGATTAAACTATTCAATGAGGTCACAATTCCCGGCGCAATGATAACGCCTAGTGTTTCACCATTTTCTGCCAGACAACTTGCCGTGAGTGCGGTTCCGAAATCCAGGATGATTTTCTTTTGCTTTGGGTAAAGATTATGTGCCGCCACAAGATTTGCATAAATATCCGTTCCCATTTGTTTCGATTTTGGAATAACGCCGGACGCTGTATTCCTATCCACAATTACAGGGATTTTGTTATGGATTTTCTTAATGGCACTCGCCACCACTTTTGTCAATTGTGGAACTACAGAACCAATAATAACTTTATCAATTTTATCAACTTCGATTTTATATGTTTGATAAAGCATCAGAACCTGAACAAATAGTTCATCGGTGGTTTTGTACGGTTTGGTGTTGATGACCCAAGAGATGTCACAATTGTCATCATCAAACAGCCCGAAACGGATATTGGTGTTGCCTATATTGATTACGATGGAATTCATTACTTCGATTAATTTACCAATTTAAATTGTAACAGTCTACCAATATTTAAAATCTTAAATTCAGTTGACATTGATACATTGTTCAATTATTATACTGTTACATTATTATTTCACTTCCAGATAATTATCCTCAGGATTCACATCCGCCAATCTTTGGCTGAAATCTATTCCCATTGCAGACAATTGTGCTTTGGTGTACGGAATCGTAAAGCTGTATTCCTGCTGCGTCCAGGCCCAGAAAGGCAAAGTCTGAATGTTGCCGTAGATGTCCTTCGTTTTCCAAACTCTGGTCAGGTTCAGTGGAATATTATAGTTGATGACTTTCTTGTCCTTGGTCAAAATACTGAAATCGATTGGCATCGGAACGCCGCCTTTATTTACTAAAGTGATTGTTGTAGATTGCGGGTCATATTTCACGTTCTTGATACCATAGTCAATGGTTTTTGTGGTATTAATCCAATAATGCTGGAACCATTTCAAATCCATTCCGGAAACCAACTGAGCAATATGGATGAAATCTCTTTCTGTAGGATGTTTCATCGCCCATTCGTCATAATACTTTAGCATAATTTTGCTCAGATTTTCTTCTCCTACGATGTATCCCAATTCCACCAAAAACGTTTCGCCTTTGATGTAACTCGCATAGGTGTAAGCTGTTCCATTATCGTGATGGTCGCCCAACCAAACTGCCGGCTCTTCTTTTCCGGATTTAGCGAAATTAGCATAAGCTTTCAATGCGCCCACAAAAGGATTCGGTTGAGATTCTTTTGGCGGGAACAGTCTGTAGGACACAAAATCTTCCGCATACTGCGTAAAACCTTCGTCCATCCAAGGTCTTACACTTTCATTGGTCGCCAGCATCTGCTGAAACCAGGAGTGCGCCCCTTCGTGGAACATCAATCCTGAAAGTCCTTCCAAAGATGTTGCTTCCCCTAGAACCATTGTGCACATTCCGTACTCCATTCCACCGTCACCACCCTGGATAAAGGCATAACTTGGCCATTTGTAGCGTCCGAAAGTCGCGTTCATCAACTGGTAATATTTGGTGATGTACGGCTTCATCTCGGACCAATATTTTGTTTTTTCAGATTTCTGATAGACCAAATACACTTTTGGTCCATCCAAAATCGGGAAGCTTTCCACGGAATAATCTCTGTCTGCAGCCCAGGCAAAATCAAGGATATTTTTGGCTGTCCATTTCCAGGTTACTTTGTTAGCAATATCCGGTTTTATAGTTGCACTGCTGTCATAACCTTTCACTTCAGTTGGATTTTCAAGATTTCCTCCGGCTCCGATGACGTAATCTTTATCAATTTTGATATTCACTTCATAATCAGAAAATGGTGCGTGAAATTCTCTTCCGACATAGTCAAATGCTGCCCAGCCGTCATAGTCATACTCAGCAATTTTTGGATACCATTGGGTTACGGTCATATCAACACCTTCGCGGTTGTTGCGTCAGCTTCTTCGGATTTGCATCGGGATTACAGCGTCCCATTCCATTGTGAATGTGGTGGAAGAACTCGGTTTAATCACTTCTGCCAAATAAACTTTCATAATCGTCCCTTGAATCTCGAATTTCAAATCTTTTCCATTCTGCTTGATCCAGCGGATATTCTGTGTACCTTCTTCACTTTTAGGAATCTCAGACAATCTTGAAACTACAGTATTTCCGACTCTTTTGGCCAGTCTTCCATCCGCATTCACACCTTGCGACTGCACGCGCTGGTCCATCATAGAACCCGGTTTGAAAGCGTTCCAATACAAATGGAAATAAGCGACCTTCAGCTCGTCTGGCGAATTGTTTCTGTAGTCCAAAGTCTGTTTTCCTTGGTAAGTGAAGTTGGCAGCATCCACATCAATATCCATTTTATATTTGGCATATTGCTGGTAATAAGTGTTTTGTTGCGCAAAAGAGAATAAAGAACAAAGAGTAAAGAGAAAAGAAATTTTCAGTTTTTTCATAGATTCATTTTTATCAACCCTTTCAGAGTTTTGAACTCTGAAAGGGTTTCTTAATAATTTTACCAAAAATAGGAAGTTTTTGTTGAATGGCAAGTTGTGAATAGTTTAAGATTAAAATCTGTCTAGGAAGTTTGTATATTTGGAAAACATCATTTCAGTAATAAATCTAATGAAACTAATAATCGGAATAATAGCTTTAAATGTTCTTATGCTAAATTGCAATAAAAAGAATTTTAATACAAATGAAGAATCGAAGATGAACGATAAAGAATTAATAAATCATATAAAACTTGCCATCAATCCACAATTTCAGGATTGGGTAGTATTTAAAAATGGCACTTACATTATCTTTGATAAAGCTGATACCATTAAAGACATTCAACTTGAAGCTATAGAGCAAATGAAAGAATTTGGTCCTGTCCACGCTGGAGGTCCTGCAGGTGATTTTGGCATTACAACATTACATAATACTGAAGGCTGGATTGTGTCTGGACACGGTTATGGAATGTATACTTATGTCAATCCTTTAGAATTAAACAATGAAAATCCAGCTGACACAGAAATTGGTTTGTTTGGAAGAAATAAACGAGATTTAGATGGTAAAAACCCTGAGATAATTTTTATAAATCGAAAAAAATAATTTCAAAAATCGGCTTAGATTACTACGGAATGACAAAATTCTTTTTTAATACTCACTTTTGTTTTACTTCTGAATCTGCAGCCCGACTTGAGCGGAAATCCTTTTTTGCTTGTACTCAATTTCTATTTAGTCTGAAATGTTCTGCAAAAAAGATTGGGAGCGGAAGGCGGATTAAGCTGCCCAAATCTAACAAAGTAGTTCGACGAAGCCAAATAATCCTAATTAACCCTAAAAACAGGATAAAGACGATGCGTTTTTTCGTAATACTCCGAATGTTTGTAAACCCAATCCAACTGAGCCTGCCCGTCTTCTGCAAACTTGGGATTAATGGATTTTTCCATTTCGAAAGCGGTTTTCAAAGCTTTGTTGTCTTTCAGAAGTTTACTTGCTGTATCTTCGAAAACATAGGGCGAAAAATATTCTTTCTGACCGAGAATCGCATCAAAGAAATTCCAGTTGAAATAAGAATCCACCGCTTCCGGCTCTAAAGTTTCTAAAAGAAATTTCACACCGTCTTGATTTAAAGGAACGAGAAAATCTCCTTTTCTGAATTTGATTTTCCCAGATTCTTTGGTCACAAATGTGTCGTAATGCAGATAATGACCTTCGTAAGGATTGGGAAAGGTTTTGAAATCTTTGATTCGGTATTGCTCCACTGTAATCGCAGAATCCTGTTTGATTTGGGTCATTTTGATTTGGTTGAGTTTCAGCAAATCGATGATTTTCCATTCGGATTGAGGAATGACGTAATATTTCGGAATCGTGATTTCTTTTGCAGGAATGTAAGTATTATAAAACTTGACAGGCTTTGAAAAGTGAGCATTTCTGTCATACCAAAGCCTTGTTTTTCCGGAAACATCGCTTGGTTTATATTTCGCTTCGAAACCTTTGAAATCAATCGTTTCATACTTTGTAGAATCGAGTTTCCAAGCCAAAGCATATCGATCCCCAACTTTGTATTGTTTCAGATTTTCGGCTCGTTTCTGCTGAATGGTTTTGTAATTATCATCGATATAATTCAGATTATCAACCATATAATCGTAAGTCACCTTCACACGGTCTTTGTACGGTTTCAGCATATGCGTTTCCACAACCGTTCCAATCGTATTGAACAAAGTGGTGTAACCCGTCGCATATCTCGGTGAATCCATAAAAGCAGGAAAACCACCATCCGGAACATCGCCGTGAATGTTGACATAAGGAACGGAAATCACTCCTTTTTTCTCCATATTTTTCAGAAGCGTTTTCTGCATTTCGTCATTGAAATAATTACCCAAAACATTTCCCAATCGTTCTTTATTTGTTGAAATATAAGTGAAAGTGTACTGATAATCTGCGCCGTTGCTGACGTGATTGTCAATAAAAACATCCGGTTTCAGCCATTGGAAAATCTGCTGGAAACTTCTGGAATTTTTTGAATCTGTCTTGATGAAATCCCGGTTCAAATCATAATTTCGAGCATTGCCACGGAAACCATATTCTTCCGGACCATTTTGATTGGCTCGGGAAAAACTGCCTCGGTTCAACATTCCGCTGACGTTGTAACTTGCAATGGATGCTAAAATGACGTTTTTTGGCACTTTGATTTTTCCTGTTGCTAAGTCTCTCATCAACATCATCGTCGCATCGATTCCGTCCGGTTCGCCCGGATGAATGCCATTGTTCACAAACAAAACCGATTTCCCCTTTTTGGCTTCTTCAAAACTTTTTCCTGAAGGATTGAAAATCACAACATCGATGGGCGCGCCGTTGTCGTCCTCACCTTTTGTTTCGTAACTGATTGATGGATACTGTTTTGATAATTCCTGATAGAATTGTCGCATCTCATCAAAAGTCGTGGTTTGATT
>JAEXJU010000120.1 GCA_023448955.1 Bacteroidota bacterium | reverse complement strand
CCAACCAACACGTCGGAAACCTCTTTCAGAAACCTAAAATTCCCGCACGATTGGGAATACATTTTCAATTATATCGGATTTCCGGCTTATATGAAACCGCATGACGGCGGCGGCTGGCGAAATGTTTACCGTGTGGAAAGTCCGGAAGATATGTGGGCAAAACACGCAGAAACAGAGCAACTGGTGATGATGGTTCAGGAAGAAATTGTTTTCGAGGACTATTACAGAGTGTACTGTCTGGGCAGAAAGTACGTTCACATCATGCCTTACGAGCCAAGAAATCCACACCATTTGAGATATGCAACCACGCATCAAACAGAAGGAAAAGAACTTGAAAAATTATTGAAAACGATTACGGACTACACCATCAAAATGAATGAAGCTCTAGGCTACGACTTCAACACAGTGGAATTTGCAGTGAGAGACGGCATTCCTTATGCGATTGATTTCTGTAATCCTGCGCCAGATGCAGACAGAAATTCTGTTGGTGAAGAAAATTTCCAATGGATTGTAGAACACGCCGCAAAACTGGCCATTGAAAAAGCAAAAGATTACAAACCCGGAAAAATCAATATCGATTGGGGAACATTTGTGACCAATAAACTTTAAATAAAAAATTGATGGCAGCTTAATCCGCCCTCCGTTCCCGCTTTTTTCTGTCATTGCGAACAATGTGAAGCAATCTGTAGAACTTTTTCACAATCGCAATAACAGAAAAAGAGCTCCACTCAGGTCGGGCTGCGTGTAATTCAATGGTAAACTAACTATTATTAACTTTAACTTACAAACACAAAGAAAAAATGCACAAATTCACCATTGGTGTTGAGGAAGAATATCAGATCATAGATGCGGAAAGCCGCGATCTGGTTTCCCACGTTTCCAAAATCATAGAAGGAGGAAAAGCAGTTCTCAGCGAAAATCTAAAACACGAGATGCACGAGTCGGTTGTTGAAATGGAAACAGGCATCTGTGAAAATATTCAGCAGGCGCGCCAGGAACTGACCGACCTCAGAAGGCATCTTGTAAAAACCGCTCATGACCAAGGTTTAAGGGTTTCAGGAGGTGGAACTCATCCATTCTCCCACTGGAAGGACAATGTCATTACACGAGCCGAAAGATATGACAAAATCGTGAGCGATATGGGCGATGTGGCAAGATCCAACCTTATTTTTGGGCTACACGTTCACATCGGTATTCCCGATCGTGAAGAAGGAATCAGAATCCAGAATGTGATGCGTTATTTTTTACCTCACGTTTATGCATTGTCCACCAATTCACCATTTTGGGTTGGCAGATTAACCGGTTTCAAATCATACAGACAAGAGGTTTTTGCCAAATTTCCGAGAACAGGATTACCAAGTTATTTCGGAAGTGTGGCAGAATTCGATGCTTATGTCAATCTTATGGTAAAAACCGGAACTATTGATAACGCCAAAAAAATATGGTGGGATCTGAGAGTCCATCCATTCTATCCTACGATTGAATTCAGGATCTGCGATATGCCGCTGACTATTGATGAAACCGTTTGTCTCGCGGCCATTATGCAGTCGTTAGTTTCCAAAATCTATAAGATGCATCAGCAAAACACCAGCTACAGAAGCTACAGAAGACTTCTGCTGACGGAAAATAAATGGCGTGCTTCCAAAGACGGAATTGATGCACATCTCATTGATTTTGGGAAAGAAGCAAGCGTTCCTTATAAAGATTTGCTAGAAGAATTATTGGCTTTCATAGATGATGTTGTGGATGATTTGGGTTGCAGAAAAGAAGTTGAGTTTGCAAGAGAAATTATCAAAATGGGAACCGGCGCAGACAGACAACTCAAAGTGTTCCACGAAAGCGGAGGCGATATGAAAAAAGTGGTGGATTATATGATCTATGAAACCGAGAAGGGACTTCTTTAATAATGATTAATGATAATCTTGTTTTGATATTTCTTACGTTGATCAATTATAAGAATATTTTCAATTTTGTAAATTTGCAAAAAGATTGGTTATGAACATCGAAGCAACCAAAATAGAATTGATGAAACTTCTTTTGAATACTCAGAAAGAAAGTGTTCTCGAAAAAATAAAAGAGATTTTCCAGAAAGAATATCCTCAGGATTGGTGGGAAGAATTAAGTAAAGAGGAACACCAGGAAATTGAATTGGGACTAAAAGAAGCTGAAAACGAACAACTTAAATCACATCAAGATGTGATGAAATTGTTTAATGAATGGAAATAGAAATCGTCTGGACAAATCGTGCAGAAAGAGGACTTTTAAAAACTTTAAAATATCTGAAGTCTGATTGGACAAGTAAAGAGATTCTCCGCTTGGAAGATAATATCAATAAATTTATTGAGTTGATAAAACGTCAGCCAAAACTCTTTCCTAAAACAGAAAAATTCAAAAACCTTCATAAAGGAATGGTTGATGAAAACAACTACATTGTTTACAGAATAGATGCCAGGAAGAAGCAAATTATCATAATCAATTTTAGAGACGGTAAACAAAAATCAATTTATTAAAAGTATGAATATGAGTAAAAATGATGTAAGAATTGCACTTTTGGATATGAATAATAATCATCCTAATCAAGGGATGAGAAATATAAAAGAACTGTCGAAAGCGTTTCAGGAGCAGTCGGAATACGAGGTTTCTGTGGATATTTTTGATGTCCGTTATAAAAATGAAATGCCTAATGTAGAGGATTTTGACATCTTCATTTCTTCCGGAGGTCCGGGAAATCCGCACCGTGAAGGTTATGAATGGGAACAGAAATTCGCCGATTTCATTACACAGATCTGGGAACATAACAAAACGAAAGAACAGAAAAAGTATTTGTTTTTGGTTTGCCATTCTTTTCAATTGGCCGTTATCCACTTTGGAATTGCCAATGTTTGCAGAAGAAAATCCTACTCTTTTGGTGTGATGCCGATTCATAAATCTGAGGAGGGCGACAGTGAGTTTCTTTTCCAGAATCTTCCGGATCCTTTTTATGCAGTTGATTCCAGAGCATACCAATGCATCGAACCTAATCAGGAAAAATTAGACGAATTGGGTATGAAAATAGTGGCTTTGGAAAAAATCCGCCCTACGGTTCGTTTGGAAAGAGCGATGATGGCTGTGAGATTTTCCGATGAAATTTTTGGAACACAGTTTCACCCGGAAGCTGATCCTTTTGGATTCCTCAAAAATCTGGAAGATGAGAAAAATAAGAAAGCCATGATTGAAACATTCGGGATGGAAAAATACCTTGAAACCATTGACAGAATGAATGATGAGGACAAAATCATCCTGACCCAAGCTCAAATTATTCCGAGATTTTTACAATTGGCTTCTGAGCAGGTTTTGAAAAAAAAATTTGAGTTAGCTTAGTTCTCCAAAGGTTTTTTAATTTCAAATTTCTTGCAATTTTGCAAATTCGGTTGTTGGTGTCATACTTAAAAAACCGCACGAACTTCAAATTTGTATACAACAAAACAAAAAGTAAATTCTTTTTGACAATGACTAATACACCAATACAACCCGTTTCTCAAAACAATCGAACAGCAATTGTTGATATATTGCGAGGTTGGGCATTGTTCATCGTAGTCACGATGAATTTTATGGACTTTATATATATTAATGCTCCGGAAGGCGTAAAACAAGGAAAATTTGAAAAAATATTCACCATTACCGAATCTTATCTTTTTCATACAAAAGGTTGGCTCTTACTCGCCGTTTTATTTGGATATGGATTTGCTTTTTTGATAAATAAATTAGAACAAAGAGAAAAAAATGTTGTGCCATTTTTTCTATGGAGAATGATATGGCTATTTGTAATTGGAATATTTAATTCCTTGATTTTTGGTGGAGATATTTTACTTGACTATCCTATAATGGGTGTATTACTTCTATTTTTTCATAAAATTAATACAAAAACACTTTGGTATATCATCGGTTTTGGAATACTAATATGTCCTTTCCTTGACCCAATACTTTCTGGTCATTCATCAACAATTTTGGACAAATATATTCAGCCCTTACAAACCAATCCTACTTTAAAAAATATTATTCTTAACAATTTATTAGAGAGGATTAATACTTTGGTTTTCTATTTTCCTTACAGTATTACAGTACATATAATGCAACTCGTATTCTTTCTTTTAGGACTGATATTATTCAGACTAAATTTTTTTACTGATGCAAAAGAGAAATATTATGGGCTGATTAAAAAAGTATTTTGGATAAGCCTTGTCTGTTTTCTTTTAACTGTCGGAATTAGTGTATTGCTTAATTTTATCCTTCTCAACGAAAAAATCTACAACTATATAAGTTTAAGATATATAATAGCAACACCCGGAATGTTAATGTTTGCGACAGGTATTATGTTGTTATTTCTTAATGATAAATGCAAAAAAATCACAAACTCTATGCAATATATTGGTATGATGACACTTACCAATTATCTCACACAAAATATAATAATGTTTATTCTATTCTCCATATTAAAACTTAACATAGCCGTTTATTGGAATTTCATACTTGCGACATTGATCTATATCCTCCAAGTATTTTTCAGCAAATGGTGGCTATCGAAATATAATTATGGATTTGTTGAATGGATATGGCGTTGTTTATGTTACAAACAAAGGTTTATATTGAAAAAGAATGTGTGAACAAGGAAATTAAAAATGTACGACTGACAAGCCCAGAACCAATAAAGAATAAAATGAAAAAAGATAGCATTTTATAGAGTGCAGCTCGATGTCACAATAATTTTTCTACACAGATATTATTACTACAATTACAATTTATTAGAATATGATTCCAAAATACAGAGTTCAGTTTAACGAGGAATTTTCTCAGGATAAGTATCAGAAAGTTCAGCAATTGATAATGGAAAAATGCGGTTACGAAGCCGCGTTTCGACTTTCAGAAAGCCCGATATTCCTCACCAAGGATTTTTGGAAAAAGCTGGATGACGCATCTCAATCCATTATTTCTCAAATCAAAGAAATACCTGATGATGAATTGAGAAAAGCGATTCCTGACAACTGCAATGTCCCGAATGACACAAAAAAACCTCATTTTATGGCAATAGATTTTGGAATTTGTCAGGATGATAATGGAAATGTGATTCCACAATTGATAGAGTTGCAGGCTTTTCCGAGTTTGTTCGGATTTCAGAAATTGTTTGAGGAAGTGATTACCGAAGTTTATCCTTTTTTGAATGAACTGAAAAACTCGCTTCCGAAAGATGAATATATCCAAAAACTGAAACAAGTTATTGTAGGAAATGAGAATCCTGAAAATGTCATTCTTTTGGAAATCTATCCTGAAAAACAAAAAACAGCAGTTGATTTTGTTCTGACTGAGCAATATCTAGGAATAAAAACGGTTTGCCTGACCAAAGTTAAAAAAATTGGAAAAAAATTATTCTATGAAAATAATGGAAAATTAGTTCCCATCAACAGAATTTACAACCGTGTGATTTTCGATGAACTCGATAAAATTGAAGGTCTGGAAACGGAATTCGATTTTAGAGAAGAAGCTGATGTAGAATGGATTACACATCCGAACTGGTTTTTCAAAATCTCAAAATATATTCTTCCAAAACTGAAACACGAGTTCGTTCCGAAAAGTTATTTCTTACCAGACTTTCCTGAGACTGAGCATTTAGAAAATTTTGTTCTGAAGCCACTTTTCTCGTTTGCAGGAAGTGGCGTAAACCTGAATCCCACACGGGAAATCATCAACTCAATTGAAGATAAAGAAAATTATATCCTTCAAAGAAAAGTGACTTATGCACCACTTTTTGAAGACACCAATGGAGAATTTTCCAAAGCTGAAATCCGATTGCTTTTTGCTTGGAATCCTGATGAAGAAAATCCTGAATTAATGGTGAATCTCGTGAGAATGACAAAAGCGGCGATGGTAAATGTAGATTTTAATAAGAAAGATGCGATTTGGATCGGAAGTTCTATGGCATTTTTTGATAACTAAACTATTTTATCATTGATACTATCAAAAATATAAAACTGCCTTACGAGACCAAAAAACGGGTGATAAGAATCTGACTGTTTACAAGAAAATTTGAATATTCTATCTCTATTCTATATTCAACTCTAAGTTAAGTTCTCTGGCTTATTTTTTGAACGAAATCGTAAAAAACTATGTTCGATTTCAAACAAATTCTTTTAGGTACTGAAGAATGGACTTTTCTTCTGGAAACAGTTTTACGCTCGTGCATAATGTTCTTTGTAATCATTTTCGGGTTAAGACTTTTAGGAAAACGCGGCGTAAAGCAATTATCTGTTTTTGAGCTTGTTGTCATTATCGGCTTGGGATCTGCTGCCGGCGACCCGATGTTCTATAAAGATGTCGGAATTATGCCTGCAATAGTTGTTTTTACGATGATAATCAGCCTCTACTCTATCATCACTTACTTTATTGGGAAAAGCAAAAAATTCGAAAAGCTGGTAGAAGGGAAACCAATTTGCTTGATTAAAAACGGCATTTTTTGCATTGATGATTTCAAAAAAGAAGCACTTGGTGAAGACGAGTTTTTTGCAGAACTCAGACTAAAAGGAGTTTCTCAGCTTGGGCAGGTAGAAAGTGCAATTGAAGAAATATCTGGAGAAATCAGTGTTTTCTATTTCGATGAAAATCATACTAAATTTGGATTGCCAATAATGCCCGATTCTTTGGACAAAGCCACAAAAAGTATCAACAGCCATTCATATTACTCCTGTACATTTTGTGGTTACACAGAAAAATTGGAACAAGGAAAACACCTCTGCAAAATCTGTGGAAAAGATGAATGGGTAGCGTCTTCCAGCAAAAAGAGAATTTCCTAAATCATTTCAAGCTCTGAAATCTTAAGTTCATCAAAATGGTGAATAACTAAATTGGCTGTTTTATAATTCTGATTTTTACTATTCTCACTTTTATAACCAATGCAGAAAATTTCTGCAGCATTTGCTGCCAAAATCCCGTTGGTGCTGTCTTCTATTACAACACAATTGGATTTATCA
>JAEXJU010000089.1 GCA_023448955.1 Bacteroidota bacterium | reverse complement strand
TAGTCATTGTGTTAATGTTTTTATTTTAGTAAAAATAACCTTAGATAAGTTTCCTGAAAAAAATATTAAAGTTTTAAACTCTTAGGGTATTCTAGAATTAGAAAAAGATATGATAAAGAAATAGATGCTAGCATTTGGATTCTAAAAGGTTTATGGTTATTAGTTCTTTAAGCTTAGCTGTTTTATTACCTTATCATTACCCAAATTTATTAAATGATAAGAATCTTTATCTAAAACTTCAAGTAATTCATCTAAATCAATTTTCTCGTCTTCATTCAACTGCTTATCAATAGAGGTAAATATAATTGTCTGATTATTTGTGATTTTAGATGTTTTTGTAAAAAGAGCTTGTAAACTACTTAATTTAGTTCTATGCTGTCCAGGCTCATCGAAAATGATTAGCCCTGGATGATTCGTTCCATTGTCTCGCAAGGCTAGTGTATAAGACCAGATATTTCTAACAAAGTCTGATGCGGAAGAATTTATTCTTATTGACTGAGGATTTGGGTCATCTTTACCTCTTTTATATACAGGGAAATATTTAAAGGGCTCATTTCTATTTATTGAAATCTGAAACTTTTGGTTGCTGTCATATTCAAATTCAAAAAGTAAATTTTTATAATTCTCTTCGAAAGAAATTAAAATTGTTTCATCATCAGATTTTTCCAGACCGTCCAAAGCTAAAGTTACATTGTGATATTTATTTGCCAATTCAGTTAAATTGATTTTTAAATCATTTAACTGAACTTCAAATTGTTGTAAATTTTGAACCTCTTGTTGCAATTGAATTTTTTTTACAACCTCCGATTCTGATAAAGCTCGATCATCAGCTATTAGATCTCTTGATAGGGATTTAATAATAATTTCTTGATTTCTTAGACTGTTTTTAAAATATTGCAACAAAGTATTTTTTTCCTCAATTGAATCTCTTAAACTTTTAAGGGTTGTCTGGATTATTTTTTTCTGACTTACTAAAAAACTTTTATTTTCTTCAAGTGATAGTTGTGGTATTGTGATGTTATTAGTTGACAGTATATCTTCGGTTACTATTTGTGTGCAAGTAGGGCATTTAGCCTCATTTTTATTTTTAAATAAATTGTTATTGAAGACTTTAATTAAATTATTATGTTCTTTAATTTCTTTTTCAATAATGCTTAACTGATTAGTAATATTTTGATGTTGCAGTTTTTCAATATTCAATTTGCTTTCAAATTTATTTATGTAGCTTTTTAATTCATTGTACTTAGTTTTGTTTTCCTCATATTGGGTAAGTATTTCATCCTTATTACTTTCAATCGTTATAAATGGCTTACTATCTAATTCAGAAATTTGGTTTAACTTGATTTTTATGTATTCTTGATGTGTTAATATCTCTTCTTCTGCAATTTGAAAACTTGCAGATATCTTTTCTATTTCTCTTTTTTCAGTGGTAATATTTTCAGGTATAGAAGTAATAGTTGCATTGTTTTGTTTTTCTAAAAAAGAAAAAGCTCTTATAGATTTATTCCAATTATCTACAATTTCATTTTTACTTCTATTCAAAGTATCTCTTTTGGTAGAATTATTAATTTCTTCTAGCTCTAGTAAGAACTCGATTACTTTTTCTTTTGGTTTAGTTACTCCAAAATAGGGCATTGTAGCAAAAAAATCTGACCAACCTTTTGTTTGCTCTATTAACATCGAAGAAAATATCATTTGTAGATATAGAGGACTATAATGTGATTTATTTGAAGAATGGCTCACCTCTGGTAAACTAATACCTATAAAATTGGAAAACCATCCATAGAATCCATTAATATCGTCATTATTTCCCTGACCATTTACATAAAGAACTCCTTTTTCGGATATTGAATCTATTTCTTCTAATTTTGAAAGATAAATTGTTATATTAGATTGTTTTTCATCACTATCACTACCTTTTACCACACGTTCCAAACTGACAATATTTCCTTTATTATTTTCTATTTCGAGAAAAACTTTAGATCTTTTAATTTGATAGGTTATTCCTTTGTCCTCTTCAGACGTAGCAAGTTTTTCTGTTTTGATTATAAAACTATCCTTTAATGCTTTATCTAAAGCTTTACTGTTGTGACCTCCTAACAATTCTTCCATACCTAATGCATAAAAGATACAAGAATTAACTGTTGTTTTACCTCTTGAGTTTTCTCCTGCGATAATATTTAGGCCCTGATTAAAAGAGAAGTCGAAACCATATAGATCATCAATGGTCTCACTTTTATCTGTCAAGATTTCGGTTCTCAATCTATTTATTTTAAACATGTCAAATTTACAGTAGTTTCCAGTTGTTATTAGCTCTTTCCAATTGTGTTTTAGGTATCCAGCCTATTAATTTTATCTTATTTATCTCATCTTGAAATAATTCTGCTTCATTTATTGTATTCAGTATTTCAATGCCCGCTTTAGTCAAAATAATTTCTAATTGGTTACTTACAATTTTTTTGTCTAAATATTCTTCTATGTAGCCTAAAGCTAATACTTTTTCAAGTCCAAATTCGAAAGACCAAGGTATTAGTGATGTCCTTGTCTTCATTTTTACATCATATAATACTTGATGATGAGTTTCATTTCTTAATGCCCAAAACATTAAATGAATTAGTTGCAGACCCGCTTTATTTTTGCTTCCACAATAATTAATAATTGCTAATAAAATAACAAGCTTGTAATATGCATTATATCTTATTGATACTGACGTTTTCTTTTCGTCTAATATTATATTAATCATTTTTTGTAAAATTTAATGTGCAAATGCCTAACCATTCGATTATTTGAAAATCTGAAAAATCTATATCCATATTATTAGGAAGAAATTCTAAATCATCTTTAAGTTTTTGCTGTAATTCACTTTTCTTGTCGATGGCTTCATAATTATTACTTACAACTCTCGTATAATCATCTTCAACTTGATCAACATATTTTTTAACTATCTCTTTAAACTTTATATATAAGTTAGGAGCTTCATTATCAAGTATTCTAATGTTACTCAGCATTGACAAATATTTTTTAATCTGTTTTGTTGTTACACGATTAGCTTTATCAATTTCTGGATACAGTACTTTATTTTTTCGATATAATTTTTCAAAAAAATCACTTTTTGTACTTTTAAATGCTTCAATTTCGTGAATTGCATATACTTTATCCAAATTCTCTGTCCAACTTCTCAATTCAGTTAAATCAGATAGATCAATGTAATCTGTAAAGTAGCTTTGAATATGATGAACAGAGCAACAACTAATATCACTATTCCAAGCGTTTTCAGTAATAACAGAATTTAAAATACCAATAAGGAAAGGAGTTTTATGTCTATATATAAATACACCACTTCCCGAAAGTCCTCCTGCAATGTAATCTCCGTTTTCTCCTCCTTGATGAAAAGTTTCCCCTTCTGTCAATGTAATTTTAAAACAATGATTGGAATCACTGTGAGTAACTAATCTAGATGGGAAGGGCCTGTATTCTTCATTATTTATCCCTTGGTATCCACAGAACTCAACTGCAGTATTCGGTAGAAAGCTATGAGCTATTTTATATTGATATAATAATTCTTCTTCATCTTCAAACTCTATTTCCAAAAGTGCATAGTCTTTTTCATAATCAAACTCTTTTATATCAGTAACTCTTATATCTTTGAATTCCGATTGGTAATCTGATTGTTTTTGAATTTTGATATCTTCAATCTTTGGTTTTACTTTGCCTAAACAGTGAGCTGCAGTGAAAATATAAAAAGTAGTATTTCCTGCAATTAGAACACCACTACCAGTTTCCCCGTTGCATTTTACTCTAACACAATATTTTTCAGCAATATTATAAGTCATTTTTTGTGAAAATGTTTTTATGTTCTATTTTCCAATTACCATTTTCTAAGTCTCGTTGCGTTATAAATTCTCCAATTTTCTCTTTTAATTTATCAACATCATAGTTTGTATAAATATTCAAAACAGTATCTTCTAATCTATTAGATTTATAAACTATTCTTGCAATAGTTTCTCTAGATGGATGCTTATGATTTGACGTACCTCCGTTTGTCGAAATTAAATAATTGTTAGACTTAATTAATGATAATAATTCTTGAGATGTGTTATTTAAACTCCCATGGTGAGATATTTTCACGAAATTAACTTCTAGTGGCGTCATTACACTATAGCCTAAGTCTCTTAAGCTATTACTAACCACCTCCGGCCTGGAGTCCGCTAAAAGTAAAAAACTTATGTCGGGACACTTTAATTTAAATGAGATAGATGATGAGTTGTAAATATCATTATTAATTGATTTCTCTGGTTTAAAATCAATTTTATTTAGTTCATCAAGTGATTTTGAATAATCTGATGTATTAATAGAGATTAGAGACTTAAGTTCTACTTTCTTAGGCTTGTTTTTCTCTTTTAGCCAGACTTCATACAATTTGTTTTTGATTGCTGTTGTCGGAGAAAGGATTGTAAATTCTAAACCATTAATATTAATTATTCCATTCTCTGTAGTAATTTCTTTTATTAATACATCTGATTTTTTTTGTTTTATTAAAGTTTTCCAATCTTCTGCTTGGGGTACACTAATCAGAGCTTTGTCAGATTTTTGATCGTAGAAATCCAAATCCGGTTGATTATACCAAATTTCGCAGATTTCAATTTTTTCTATTATACTATTCTTAAAAAAATTAATCAATCCACCAATATGGTCACTGTCAATATGAGTCAATAC